>NZ_DAMBHK010000049.1:5897-18524 GCF_032060305.1 Kaistella sp.
TTATTCCGTCGGCCTGAAAACCAATCCGCTTTCATCAAAATAATCTAATGTAATTCTATCACCGTCATTCACTGCGCCGGCTAAGATTTCTTTGGAAAGTTTATTCAGAACTTCCTGCTGCAGAACTCTTTTCAGTGGCCTTGCACCAAAACTTGGATCATAACCTTTATTCATAAGGTAATTAATCGCATCATCGGTAGCCGTCATAAAAATACCGCGTTTTTCCAGCATTTTATTAAAACCGCGCAACTGGTAATGAACAATTTTGCCGATTTCTTTTCGGTTTAATGGCTGGAAGAGGACAACCTCATCAATTCGGTTCAAAAACTCCGGTCTTAAAGTCTGTTTCAGCAGTCCAAAAACTTCGTCTTTTGTTTTTTCTACGATTTCCTCCACATTATCATCGCTGATATTTTCAAAATTTTCCTGAATCAGATGAGATCCTAAATTGGAAGTCATAATGATGATGGAGTTTTTAAAATTCACTACCCTACCTTTGTTATCCGTAAGCCTTCCGTCATCCAGAACCTGGAGCAAAGTATTAAAGACATCGGGATGCGCTTTTTCAATCTCGTCCAAAAGCACTACCGAGTATGGTCTTCGCCGAACAGCTTCGGTTAACTGTCCGCCTTCATCGTAACCCACATATCCCGGAGGCGCACCCACCAATCTTGAAACTGAGTGCCTTTCCTGATACTCACTCATATCGATTCGGGTCATATTATTTTCATCATCGAAAAGATATTCTGCTAAGGCTTTCGCGAGTTCAGTTTTTCCGACACCGGTGGTTCCCAAAAACAGGAATGAACCAATCGGCTTCTTTTCGTCATTCAATCCCGCTCTGTTACGGCGGATCGCGTTGGCGACAGATTCTATCGCTTCGTCCTGACCAACAACTCTTTTATGGAGTTCATCTTCCAAATGCAGCAGTTTTTCGCGTTCCGACTGCAGTAATTTCGTCACCGGAATTCCGGTCCATTTTGAAATGACTTCCGATATATTTTCTGCGGTCACTTCTTCTTTAATCAACTCGTTCAGATTGTTCTGCATTTCGAGTTCGAGTTTCTCCAGATCAGCTTCTTTTTCTTTAATTTTTCCGTACTGAATTTCCGCGACTTTAGCATAATCACCTATTCTGGACGCACGTTCAGCTTCAAGTTTTAACGCTTCAATTTCTTTCTTAATCGAAGTTAAATCCTCAGATTTCTGTTTTTCTTTGAGCCATTTTGCGTTGATTTCGTTGCGTTGTTCAGAAACCCTTGCGATATCTTCTTTAAGGTGATTAATTTTAATCTCATTGCCCTCTCTTGAGATCGCAGCAAGTTCAATTTCCATCTGCATGAGTTTTCGGTCTAAAACATCGAGCTCTTCTGGTTTTGAATTGATTTCCATGCGGAGTTTGGCAGAGGCTTCATCAATTAAATCGATTGCTTTATCCGGTAAAAACCGGTCAGAAATATAACGTTGAGACATTTCTACCGCCGCGATAATGGCTTCATCTTTAATTCTGACTTTGTGGTGCGCTTCATATTTATCTTTAATACCGCGCAGAATCGAAATAGCAGATTCAGTATCAGGTTCTTCAACCATCACTTTCTGGAATCGTCTTTCAAGCGCTTTATCTTTCTCGAAATACTTTTGGTACTCATTTAAAGTCGTTGCGCCAATCGCACGAAGTTCACCTCTTGCCAACGCTGGTTTAAGAATATTTGCAGCATCCATCGCACCTTCGCCACCTCCGGCTCCTACCAACGTATGAATTTCATCGATAAAGAGAATAATCTGTCCATCGGATTTAGTAACTTCATTAATGACTGATTTCAGCCTTTCTTCGAATTCGCCTTTATACTTTGCGCCGGCTATTAAAGCACCCATATCAAGTGAGTACAATGTTTTATCCATGAGATTTTCAGGAATATCGCCGGAAATAATCCGGTGTGCAATTCCTTCAGCAATGGCAGTTTTACCTACACCCGGTTCACCAATGAGAATCGGATTATTTTTCGTTCTTCTGGAAAGTATCTGCAGAACCCTGCGGATTTCTTCATCGCGACCGATTACGGGATCCAGTTTTCCTTCCGCCGCAAGTTCGTTGAAGTTTTTAGCGTATTTATTCAAACTCTGATAAGTTTCTTCAGAACTTGCGGAAGTAGCTTTCGAGCCTTTACGGAGCTCGTTAATCGCAGTTTCCAGACCTTTTTTCGTAACGCCCATGTCTTTCAGCATTTTCGAAACATCAGAATTTACTTCGAGAAGCGAAAGCCAAAGATGCTCAATGGTCACAAACTCGTCGCCCATTTTTTTTGCAACATTGGGAGCATCGAGCAAAACACGGTTAGCGGATTGCGAGAGATAAATATTTCCGCCTTCCACTTTTGGGAGTTTTTCAATGTTTTCACGGTTTCGGTCCCGAACCAAACTTAGTTCAGCCTCCGATTTTTTCATTAAAAATTCAGAGATATTTTCGTCAACCTGAAAAATTCCTTCCAACAAGTGTTGTGGTTCAATGCTTTGGTTGCCAAATTCCATGGCAATTTGCTGTGCTTTCTGTATAGCTTCCTGCGATTTTACAGTGTATTGGTTTAAGTTCATAGTATTGTGATTTTATTTTTTTTTAAATTCAAAACAATAAAAAACCCCATATAAATTTACGAATTCTCGGGTATGTTTTAAAGTTTTTTTTATCAAACAGTATTCAACAAAAATCGTTCTGTTAAATTTTCTAGTGGTTTTTCAGGCCATAATTTCCGTTTTTAACAAATTGATAGCGTGAACATTAAGACAAAATTACCGATTTAAGTATGAACAGCGTCACCCCAAAAATCATCATTAAATCATTTCACCAGCCGTTTATCTCTTTTTTGTGTCATTCAAAAAAAAAGTATATTTGTTGAACTCACCTTTATAGAGTTATTTTTTACAAAATATGCATCATTTTCATCTGTTAAAAGCAGCCCGGGTAAAGAAGGAAACGAATGATTCCGTAAATATCGGTTTTGAAATCCCTCAAAACCTGAGGCACGAATTTGCCTTCAGGCAAGGCCAATATCTTAATGTAAGTTTCGTTTTCGGGGACGAAGACCTTCGGAGATCATATTCAATCGTGAATGCACCGAGCGAAGGGAACACCGAACTCGAAATCCTTGTAAAACATTTGGATGGCGGCAAAGTTTCCACTTTCCTGAATAACGAACTGAAAGAAGGCGACCAGGTAGAAGTATCAGCACCAATGGGACATTTTTACACGCATTACCATCCTTCAAACGAGAAAACCTATATCGGACTTGCTGCCGGCAGCGGAATATCGCCGGTACTTTCAAACCTTAAAGAAGCGCTTTATCAGGAACCGAAAAGCAATGCGTATTTATTTTTCAGCAATAAAAGCATCAACGACATTATTTTTAAGAAAGAAATTGATGAATTAGCTGCAAAATTCGGTGGAAGACTGAAAATTATCTATCTTCTTTCCCGGGAAAAACATTCTGAAGACGAACTTTTTGAAGGAAGAATCTCAGCAGAAAAACTATCGCAGCTGTTCGGGAGATTTCCCGAAATTCCCGTTCAGGAATCGACGTACTTCATCTGCGGCCCGTCTGAAATGATCAAAGATATTTCCGGATATCTTAAAAATGATAAAAAAGTACCTTCACTTCAGATTATGTATGAATATTACGCCGCACCGGATGACGATGAAAATGCAGAAATGAGTGATGAATTCAAGGCCATCCCAAATATCGAAAGTATGGTCACCTTAATTATTGATGACGATGAATATTCTTTTCATCTCAATTCAAAGAAAAAAAGCATACTGGATCAGGCGCTGCACGACAAACTTCCCGTTCCTTTCGCGTGCAAAGGTGGCGTATGCTGCACCTGCAAAGCCCAGGTCATGGAAGGCGAAGTATTTATGGAAAAGAATTTCGCGCTTACCGAAGACGAGGTGGAGCGCGGATTTGTACTGACCTGCCAGTGTCACCCGACTACCAATGTGGTGATGCTCAATTATGATGTATAATTCAGGGAAAAAAGATTTCGCAAACTTTTTTACCTCTAAAAATCTACAACAATGACAAACTGGAAATTTGCAAAATCCGTTGACGAGAACGAAGAATTTAAAATCGAAGGACTCAACATCTGGAATCATTACTGGCATTGCGTTAACAAAAAAGTAGAAGTAAAAGGTCCTGATAACGGCAACGTTTACTTCTTCAAGGAATACCAGATTGAAGGCAACGACAAAACCATCAGTTTTGTAGCAGGGGAATTTATCGATTCCAAAGTAGGGATTTATCTTAAAGATGATTTAAGCGAAGGGAAATTATAGCGTTACACGCACAAGTTGCGTTATTTTAAAAAAATTAAAAATGGATCAGGAAAAATTTTTAGCATACGTTCAGGCAGAGAATAAGGTAGAACCAAAAGATGTAATGCCCGATGATTACAGAAAATTACTGGTGCGGCAGATTTCTCAGCATGCCCATTCCGAAATCGTAGGAATGCTGCCGGAAGCCAACTGGATTACCCGTGCACCATCGCTGCGTAGAAAAATGGCGTTGATGGCAAAAATTCAGGATGAAGCAGGGCACGGACTATATCTGTACGCCGCAACAGAAACCCTGGGCAACGGTGAAGTTGTTGCAGATCGCGACTCCACTTACAACGATATGCTTTCCGGAAAAGCAAAATACTCCAGCATCTTCAATTACCCGGCGCTTTCCTGGGCAGATATCGGCGCAATTGGCTGGCTGGTTGATGGAGCAGCGATTATGAATCAAGTCATGCTGATGGGAAATTCCTACGGACCTTACTCCAGAGCAATGGTCAGAATTTGCAAAGAAGAATCTTTCCACCAAAGACAGGGATACGAAATACTAATGACGCTTTGCCGTGGAACTAAAGAGCAGAAAGATTTAGCTCAGGAAGCACTGAACCGTTTCTGGTGGCCGGCTTTAATGATGTTCGGACCTAATGATGATGCATCGCCAAACTCCCAGAAATCCATGAATTACCGCGTAAAAAGAGAAAGCAACGACTCCCTGAGACAGCGTTTTATTGACGTTACTGTGCCGCAGGCAGAATTTTTAGGCCTTAAAATCCCGGACGAAAAGCTGAAATGGAATGAAGAAACCCAGCATTACGACTTTGGTGAACTGCCTTGGGATGAATTTATGGAAGTTTTAAAAGGAAACGGACCATGCAACAAAAAACGTTTGGAAACAAAAAGAAAGGCGCAGCGTGAACATTCCTGGGTAAAGGAAGCGGCGATGGCGTATGCGGAGTCAGAACGTATAAAGTCTGCAGTTTAAAAAACAACAATGATCTGGCAAGGACGTTTTGACGGCGAAGACCCGCTTTATCACCGGATTTTTCAGAGAGTTTCTCTGGAAACCGATTACACTTCGGTTTTACCGAACGATTTCGTTTTACACGGATTTGCTGTAGACGAAGGCGTGAGAAGAAACAAAGGAAGAGTTGGCGCTAAAGATGCTCCCGATCTCATCCGGAAAAACATGTCGAATTTTCCGGTTGTCAGTCCTGAATTTTCACTTAAAGATTTCGGAAATATCACCTGTGAAAATGGAAATCTTGAAGGCTCCCAGAATGAACTGGCAGAAAAAGTTGCAGAAGTTTTAAAAAGGAACGGAAAATCTGTTGTTTTGGGTGGTGGACACGAAGTTACGTATGCGCATTATTCAGGAATCAGGAAAGCCTTTCCGGGAAAGAAGATTGGAATCATCAATATCGACGCTCATTTTGATAACCGTGAACCCCAAGCGGGAATCGGCGCAAGTTCAGGTACCGGTTTCTGGCAGATCGCGCAGGAAGGCGAAATCAATTCGCTTCATATTGGAATCCAGAAAAATTCAAACACCCTTAAATTATTCGACACTGCACACCAATACGGCATGAAATACATCCTGGCGGACGAACTGTTTTTCGAAAACCTTCCGGCAGTGTACACCAGAATTGATGAACTCATCAGAGCGTGCGATGTTTTGTATCTCACGGTATGTATGGATGTTTTTAATGTTGCCATTGCGCCGGGTGTTTCCGCCGCAGCATATAACGGCATCTTCGCCGACTCTGCCTTCATGCATTATTTCAAACATATTCTTAAGAGTGAGAAACTTTTAGCCTTCGATATCGCAGAGGTAAATCCCGCCTTAGATCAAAATGAACGTACCGCAAGACTTGCGGCAAGTTTAGCCAATGAATGGTTTCTGCTGAAATAAGAATAATTTTTTTTCTTATACATCAACAATTCGTGATAACCAAGGCTATCAGGGCGTTACAACCAATCTTTGCTACCACGAAAAGCACTACAAAATAACACATATTTCACAAAAACATCCATTTTATTAGCGAATAATCAAATTAAACTTTGTTTATTTGATATTTTATTTATAATTTGCTCAGAATTTAAAAACATTAATTAAATTTATTACTTATGAGAAAAAAACTACCCTTGCTGTTATTGGCAATTATGCCTTTGGCAAACTTCGCACAGAGTGCAAACTCTAAAAGCTCGGTTCATCCGAAAAAACAATCCGTAAAAATCAATGCTAAACCTTCACTTTCATATGCCCCTGCCGCATATTGCATGCCAGTGGATCTTGAATGTAACGATGGAGACTTGATAACAAATGTAACTGTTGCTGGAATTAACAACACTACCACTTGTAGCCCTAATGGTTACGGAGATTACACTGCTACCCAAGGTCAAATACAGGCCGGACAATCCTATCCTATTTCTGTGACTGTAGGCGATGGATGGTTTGAAAGAGTTTCTGCATGGATTGACTTCAACAATAACGAAACTTTTGAAACTGAAGAATTCTTAGGAGAAATCGGAAGCGGATCTAACATGCAGGTTTCTACCCTTACTGGCAACATTTCAATTCCTTCAACCCTCGCTGCTGGATCTTACAGATTAAGAGTAATGGTTAATGCTACCGGATCTAACAATCCAGCAGTTACTGACCCATGTCTAGATGGACAATACGGGGAAGTTGAGGACTACACCCTAGTTGTTGCACCCGTTGCACCAACAGGATGCTTAACAGCAACCAACGGACAATACCCTGCAGCGACCTTTACCCCTAACTGTAACGGAGCAGTGGGTAACATAACTACTGTAGCATGGTTGAACGAGTACTCTAAGGTAAATGTAACCGCTGGTACCGAATATACCTTCTCTACTTCAAATGCGTCGTATTTTATCACTATTGGTGATGAAGCTGGAACCGCTGTTTTAGCATCAGGAACAGGATCGGTGACATATACCCCAACAGCAAACGGTGTTGTACGTTTTTACTCTCACCTTTCAAGCAATTGTGATGGAACCAGCTCTAGCCACACAAGATCAGTTAAATGCGGAACACCTCCGCCACCGCCTGTGGAACCTGATTATGGTTGTGACCAAACTTATTCAGGCGTACCAGATACCGCGCATAATATGACAAAGAATTTAGCCTCTGCAACATATATGGTAGCCAATGACTTTTTTGTTCCTAAAGAAAGCGAAACATATAAATTGCAGTCAGTGAAATTTGACATCGTATCTCAGGCAGCAGCAGGTGCATCTGACATTACTTCTTTCGATGTGAAAATATTGGCAGACAGTGGATCTAATACTCCAGGAACTACTGTGATTACAACGATGACTGGAGTAACTCCTACTAATGTACTCACACTACCAGATACTTTTGCCAGTCTCCCAACCTATAGAATAACCCTTGATCTAGGCAACTTCGAACTTCCTGTGAATGCAGCAAATGACACTAAGTACTGGATCGCAATAACAGGTACATCTGCCTCTCAAATCAGTTCCTACTGGATTGGTTATAAATATACAGAAGGTTGGGTAACCTCTTCTAATTATCAGTCAGCAGACAGTGGCGCCACTTGGACACAGCCGGTATCAACCACAACTCCAGGACTACATTTCGACGGTATGATGATGATCGACGCAGAATGTGCTACCGCTGCTGTAAGCGAAGCTGGAGCCAAAGAAGTTTCCTTCTATCCAAACCCAGTTAAAGACATCCTTACCATCAACTCGAAGAAAACCATCGAAACGGTACATGTTTACAATATTGCAGGACAAAAGATGCCAGTTCCTTCGAAATTGGTTAACGGTAAACTTGATATGAGCAAGATGGCTCCAGGAACCTATATCATCAGCACCATCCTTGAAGGAGGTAAAAATGAATCATTTAAGGTGATCAAGAAATAACACATTAACATTTTAAACTATGAAGTGGCCCGATAATTTTTATCGGGCCATTTTCATGCCTTAAAAACACACGATACCAAACAAGACAACCGAAAAACATTCCAAACATGAAAACTACCATCTAGCGGCATAGCTGGAAGCACTAACGCATTCTTTTGCTATAAAACAACACTGCTAAATTATGGAAGCAAAACAACGCCTTAAACACCAAATAAAAACGTAAATATTTATAAAAAAACTGCTATTGATAAAGAATTTTATATATTTGCACCAATTAACAACTAATTAAAATTAAATTACTATGTCAGACATTGCATCAAGAGTAAAAGCGATTATCGCGGACAAACTCGACGTTGAGGAAACAGAAGTAACTCCAGAAGCTAGTTTCACAAACGATTTAGGAGCAGATTCTTTGGATACTGTAGAACTTATCATGGAATTTGAAAAAGAATTCAATATTCAAATCCCTGATGATCAAGCAGAAAAAATTACAACTGTAGGTCACGCTATTACTTATATTGAAGAAGTGGTGAACAAATAATATTCTATCAACAAGAATCTAAAATTTATGGAATTAAAAAGAGTAGTTGTTACCGGTTTTGGGGCAATAACGCCTATTGGAAATAATGCCAAAGAATACTGGGAAAGCCTTATCAAAGGCGAGAGCGGTGCCGCTCCTATTACTCTTTTTGATGCCTCTCAATTCAAAACCAAATTCGCCTGCGAGGTAAAGAATTTCAATCCACTCGATCACTTCGATAAAAAAGAAGCGAAGAAAATGGATAGAAATACCCAATTGGGAATTGTTGCTGCCAGAGAAGCGGTGGAACATTCCGGTATTATGAACGGCGAACTCGATAAAAACAGAGTCGGGGTAATCTGGGGTTCAGGAATTGGCGGTCTCGAGACTTTCGAAAACGAAGTTCTGGGATGGGCAAATACCGATATCCCACGTTTCAACCCGTTCTTTATTCCTAAAATGATTGCGGACATTACCGGTGGCCAAATTTCTATCGAATACGGCTTCCACGGTCCCAATTACACCACAGTTTCTGCCTGCGCATCATCTGCCAATGCACTCATCGATGCTAAAATGCTGATCCAACTCGGTAAGGCTGATGTAATCGTGTGCGGGGGTTCTGAAGCTGCAGTTACCGCAAGCGGAGTTGGTGGTTTTAACGCCATGATGGCACTTTCTACCCGAAACGACGATCCGAAAACTGCTTCCCGACCTTTTGATAAGGACAGAGACGGATTTGTACTCGGTGAAGGAGCAGGTTCCATTATTCTTGAAGAATACGAACACGCGAAAAAACGTGGTGCTACCATCTACGCCGAACTAAAAGGCGGTGGAATGAGTGCAGACGCGTATCACATGACCGCACCTCACCCCGATGGCCTTGGCGCTTACCTGGTCATGAAAAACTGTCTGGAAGACGCTGGGGTAACTGCTGACGAAGTAGATCACATCAATATGCACGGTACTTCTACTCCATTAGGCGACATCGCGGAATCCAATGCAATCTCTAAATTACTCGGGGATCATGCGTACGATATCCAGATTAATTCCACAAAATCAATGACAGGTCACCTGTTGGGTGCAGCAGGAGTTATTGAGGCAATCGCCGCTCTAAAAACTATTATACACAACATCGTTCCGCCAACCATCAATCATTTTACTGATGATGAAAAAATCGACAGCCGCCTGAATTTCACCTTCCACCATGCCGTGGAAAAAGAAGTGAATGTGGCGATGAGCAATACTTTCGGCTTTGGCGGCCACAATGCGTGTGTACTTTTCTCCAAAATCTAAACAAAGAATTCTATGGAGTTAAAGAAATATTTTCCTAAATTCCTAGTTAACAGAAAAAAAAACCTCTCCGAAAAAGATTACTATCTAAGCACTGAGATCAGTAAAATTACAGGTTGCAGCGTTCAGAACATCAGTCTTTACCGGGAAGCTTTTTCTTTAAAAACATCATCCTCAAAAAAAAACAATTACGAGAGACTCGAGTTTTTGGGCGATTCCGTATTAGGTGCAATCATTTCCTGTCATCTTTTTTCAACGTACCCCGATGCGAACGAAGGCTACCTTACCCAGATGAAGTCGAAGATTGTCAATCGCAAAAACCTTAACAAACTTGGTGATGAACTTTCATTAACAAAGTTCCTCCAGAATGATTCTCCCAGCACTTTGAGCGAAAATATTTCCGGGAATCTTTTTGAAGCTTTAATCGGCGCGCTTTATCTTGATGTTGATTACGAAACATGCAAAAAAGTCGTCCTCGAGAGGCTTTTAACCCCAACCGAAATCAATAAACTCGAAAATAAGATCGTAAGTTATAAAGGTTTGCTGCTTGAGTGGAGCCAGAAAAAGAAAGTATCACTACGCTACGAAACCTGCGAAGAAATGCAGGTCACCAAAAACCTGGTCTTCCGAAGTTATGTATGGCTGGACGATGAAAAAATATCGAACGCCACAGAAACCTCTAAAAAGAAAGCCGAAGAAAAAGCTGCCCAACGAGCATTTTATATTTTAAACAAAAAACAAAGTATCCTTGAAAACGCAAAAGATCCTGCTGGATATTGACGACGAAGAAGAAGAAATTACCGTAGGGCTCGTACGCCTCGTAAAAGATGTACCTGCTCACGAACTTTTTTATCAACTCAATTCGCAGAATACTTTTAACTTTTCACGCACTACAGACCTTACCTACCACGGCAATTACAACGATTATTTTTTCCCGAGATTTCAGGCGTTCCACCGCGATTCCGAGCTGTGCATTCACTTTATCGCCAACCGGTCATCGCATTATCTTCAGAAGAAAATCCCACAGGAATTATTTTCTGGCGAAACCGAAACCATGTTTCTGCTTGATCATTCTCAGGATGTAGATTATATCATGAAAACATCCGAGCCATTTGATGATTTTTCCTTAATTTTGCTCCCTGAAAATCTGTTATTCCAAATACAGAACTTCAACCTAAGCCCTGCCGAGGAGCTTTATCAATTAATTCAATACTATGAATAAATATCTAAAAAAAACAAAAATTATCGCCACCCTGGGGCCTGCATCATCCGATAAAGAAACCATGCTTCAGCTCATCCAGGCTGGAACCGATATTTTCAGAATAAATTTTTCTCACGCCGATTACGATTTGGTTAAAAGAAACGTACAAACCATTCGTGAGCTCAACCAGGAACACGGTTTTTCTGTAGGAATCCTTGGCGACCTGCAGGGCCCGAAACTCCGCGTAGGTGTTGTAAAAGAAGGCTCGTACCTTAACCCGGGAGACATCCTTACCTTCACCAACGAAAAAATCGAAGGAGATTCTACAAAAGTTTACATGACGTATCAGAAGTTTCCGCAGGATGTGAAAGTGGGCGAAAGGATCCTAATCGACGACGGTAAACTGGTTTTAGAAGTTATTGAAACCAACAACCTGGATACTGTAAAAGCGAAAACCATCCAAGGGGGTCCACTGAGCTCCAAGAAAGGCGTAAACCTACCGAATACCAACGTGTCGCTTCCGGCACTTACCGAAAAAGATATTAAGGATGCCAACTTCATGCTCGATCTGGAGCTGGACTGGATTGCGCTTTCCTTCGTGCGCCACGCTCAGGACATTATCGACCTGAAGGAGCTTATGAAGAACCACCCTACCAACAAACAGAAAACGCCAATCATCGCGAAGATCGAAAAACCTGAAGGCGTAAAAAATATCGAGCAGATCCTGCAGGAATGCGACGGACTGATGGTAGCGCGTGGAGATTTGGGTGTGGAAGTTCCTATGGAAGAAGTACCCGCCATCCAGAAAAACCTGGTAGAAATCGCCAGAAAATACGCCAAACCGGTAATCATCGCTACCCAAATGATGGAAACCATGATCACCAGCTTAACGCCAACCAGAGCCGAGGTGAACGACGTGGCCAACTCTGTGCTCGATGGGGCTGACGCGGTGATGCTATCCGGAGAAACTTCGGTGGGTAAATATCCGGTAGATGTGGTGAAAAACATGTCGAAGATTGTAAAGAATATCGAAAAGACCCATTTCTACCAAAATAAAAACTCGCCGATCGAACACGAATTCAATTGTGTGGATGAGCGTTTTATTACAAACAGAATCTGCCTGGCAGCCGTAAGAATCGCAAAAACCGCCAATGTAGAAGCCATTGTTACCTTAACGTATTCCGGTTATACGGCGTTCCAGATTTCGGCGCACAGGCCGAATGCCAATATTATTGTCTACAGTTCGAACAGACGTGTGCTAACCATGCTGAACCTGCTTTGGGGCGTGCGTGCGTTCTACTACGATATGCAGAAATCTACCGACGAAACCATTATTCAGGTGAATATGCTGGCGCACACCAACGGTTTTGTAGAACAGGG
>NZ_DAMBHK010000050.1:0-18106 GCF_032060305.1 Kaistella sp.
ATGATGTTGAAATCCATAAATATTTTTTTATAAGTTAACTGCAAATATAAAAAAATCCCGACGAATAGCCGGGATTTGAAATATTATAAGATTTAATTTCTTAGAAAGTATAACTAACAGACGCATTCCAAGTTCTTCCGAAACCGAAATAAACTTCGTTATTTTTGTTAACACCATTCCAGTTATTAGCACTATTAGCATCTGCTGCAATGTTGGTTCTCGATTCAGCGATGTAAGTTTTATCTAATAAGTTGTTTACATTCACTCTTAATTTAAGAGATTTTTTCCACATAAAACTTGTTCCAAGATCAAATAGACCATAATCAGGTAATTTAATAGCTTGTGCGCCGTCGTTTGTAGTCCTGTTTTGTGGTTCAAAAGCAGAATACAAGTTACTTGCATGTCTGTATTGAGCATCAAAATTAAACCAGTCGGTAACTTTGAAGTCTGCTCCTAATGCTGCAGTAAATTGTGCTGCATCACCTACTTTCACACCATCAAGATATAGGGTTTGAGTACCTACAACTGCATTAGTATTATCGTCAATAAATGTTGCTGTAGGGTTTCCTTTGTAGAACCAGTCTCCGATGGAAAGCATACCGTTAACAGTAACAAATTGTGCTGGTTTTACATTGAAATCCAATTCGATTCCTCTGTGAACTTCTTCAATTCCAAGCATATTCGCAACGTAGTTTACGTTGTTTACTCTTGAAGTAACTCTTCTGTAGATATCATCCCAAGAAGTTGAATAAAGGTTTAAGTTAGCATTGAAAATTGCTGATCTGAAACCGTAACCTACTTCGTATGAAGTAATTTTCTCATTAGTTAAACCAGGGTTTACATCATTTCTGTTGTTTAAGAAAACAGCTCCGAAGAAAGGTTGTCTTTCATAGTATCCAGCGTTTACAAATACGTTATGGTTTTCGTTAATATTGTAGTTTGCACCACCTTTAACGTTGAATCCAACTAAATCAACTTTTTCGCTTTCCTGCTCAGCTGGAGTAAACAACATATAGTCGATTCTCTGGAAGCCTTGGTTGGAAACTGATCCTTGAACAAATGCTGATAATGCATCGTTGGTATATTCTACCTGCCCGAAACCACCGATCCAGTTTACAATTCCATCGTTGCTGTAAGCCATTTGATCTTTAATATCGTTGGTTTTACCTCCGAAAGGATTCCAGCTTGCAGATGCATCGAATGTATTGGTAATGCGATTTGGTTTATTGTTGACGTTAGAATTATCTGTATAACCTCTATTCCCTAGTAAATCGCTTACGATTCTGTAGTGCATACCATCGTATCTTCGAGCATCAACACCAACAGTAGCATTAATATTTTCGCTGAATTTATGATTTAAGCTAGAGATAATACCATACCAGTTGTGAGAATTGATTGAAGCTCTTCTGATAAGTCCATTTCTTCTATTACCATCTGCTTCGAATGGATTAGCATCAACTGCACCAAAGTCAGCAACAGCGCCTCCTTGGTTCCATTTTACGATGTCATCAAAACGTATTAATCCGTCTGCGGTTCTAGGAAGTGCGGTGTAAGATTTGTTGTCAATACCTCCAGCATCACCAGTACCACCACCTCTACCAAATGAAGCGTAAACAACTGAGTTTAATTTAGTAGCGTCATTAATATTCCAATCCCAGTTCAAAGACATTACTGGTTTATGGTAATAATTTCTTGTCATAGAATATTCTTCACCATTTAAATATCCCCAGTTTTGGTTATATCTTCTGTTTGGTTCGTCTTCAGTACCACCATATTTAATATGATCGGAGATTTTAGATTGAAAAGATCTTTGGTTGTGCCATTGTGGTGCACCAGTAATGGTAAATTGTAAATCATGTTTAGCATTAGGATTGAAACCTAAAGCGAAATAGTAATTATACCCTTCGAATTCAGTTCCGTCAGCATACATTGATCCTGCAGTTCTACTCATTAAGAAAGATGAAGACCATCCTTTGTCTGATTTCCCTGTGTTGTAAGAAAATAAAGCCTTGTGAT
This sequence comes from Kaistella sp., assembly GCF_032060305.1. Classification (NCBI taxonomy): domain Bacteria; kingdom Pseudomonadati; phylum Bacteroidota; class Flavobacteriia; order Flavobacteriales; family Weeksellaceae; genus Kaistella; species Kaistella sp. Next base: position 2,017 of record NZ_DAMBHK010000050.1, read on the forward strand.
AGCCATCGTTTCCTACACCAACAGTTACGTTTCCTTGTCTTTTCTTGTCTGCAGCTCTTGTCAAAACGTTAATTGTTCCACCAACAGATGCAATTGCTAATTTTGAAGATCCAAGACCTCTTTGTACTTGCATTGCAGAAGTTACATCAGAAAGACCAGCCCAGTTAGACCAATAAACAGCTCCGTTTTCCATATCGTTAACAGGAACCCCATTGATCATTACCGCAGTGTTTCTCTGATCAAAACCTCGTACGTTAATTCTGGAATCACCAAAACCACCACCGCCTTTAGTAGCATATACAGAAGGTGTAGCGTTAAGAATTTCAGGGAATTCTTGGTTTCCTAGTCTTTCAACAATTTGAGCTTCTTTGATTGTAGAAACAGCAACCGGAGTTTTTCTGTCCTTTGCGATGTCTGCAACACCCGTTAAAACAACCTGCTCAATGTCTTTTTCTCTGCTCACAGTGTCTTTCGCAGATTGTGCATAATAAACACTTGCTGTAGATAGTGTAAGTACTACCGTAAGCATCGATTTTTTCAAAGGTTTGAAATTCATTTTTTTGATTATAGATTAGATTATAAATTTTCTTTGATGGCGCAAAAATATGACAAATAAATTTAACATTGATTAACAAATTGTTAAATTTTGACATTGCGTTTTGTAATCACGTAAATTATTACTATACAATAGGTTGTTATCGTTATTTTGCTTTAATCAAAAATTTATGAACAATAAATCTTTTAATAAAAAATGATAAAAATTACAAATTATGCAGAAAATAATATCGCTTATTTCACTGCTTTTAGGCTTAAATCCATGTTTTCTGCCGAATGCGTAAGTGCGCCTGCAGAAATAAAATCTACCCCAGTCGCCGCAACTTCTTTCAACATCTCGCGGGTGATTCCGCCCGACGCTTCAGTTTCGCATTTTCCGTTAATGAGTTTTACTGCTTTCTTCATGTCATCAACTCCCATATTGTCGAGCATAATACGGTCAACACCGGATTTTAGAGCTTCCTCAACTTCCTGTAAGTTTCTGGTTTCAACTTCGATCTTAAGCTTCTTTTTGTTGGCTTTTAGATAGTCTTTTGCCATTTTTACGGCATTGGTAATACTTCCGTTATAGTCGATGTGGTTGTCTTTAAGCATAATCATGTCGTAAAGCCCATATCGATGGTTGGTTCCGCCACCAATTGCAACTGCCCATTTTTCGCAAATACGGAAATTGGGAGTAGTTTTACGTGTGTCTAAGAGTTTGGTTTTAGTCCCTAGTAATCTCGAATCCCAGTCGTGGGTAAGAGTAGCAATTCCGCTCATGCGTTGCATACAGTTTAAAACTAATCTTTCCGTTGAAAGAATTGAGCGTGCACTTCCGGTTACGTAAAATGCGATGTCGCCGGCTTTTGCAGATGCACCATCCTTTATCATTACTTCAACTTTCAGGTTTTTGTCGAACTGTTTGAAGATAATTTCCGCCAATTCCACACCTGCCAGAATACAGTCTTCTTTTACCAAAAGTTTTGCTTTCTGTTCAAGATTTTCGGGAATTGTAGAGAGGGTAGAGTGGTCGCCATCGTGAATGTCTTCTTCGAGAGCTGATTTTATGAATTGTTTTAAGGCTTTATCGGTTACGTATGCAGGTCTTTTCATATTTTATTTTTTGAGGCTTTTGCCAGATTTTTACCAGTTTATACCAGGTCTTTATTATAAAATGCACCTTTGTTCTCTTTCATGGCAAGCGAATGTTTGATGATGAGGTAAGAGATATTCACCAGATTTCTTAGTTCCGAAAGCTGGGGCGACATGATTGAATAATTATAAAGTTCCGTAACGGCTTCATAGATTTCGCGCTGTTTTTTGCGGGCAAGTTCAAGACGTTCGTTGCTGCGTACGATACTTACAAGATCGCTCATCATTTCTTGAAGCTGGCGACGGAGATAAGAAACCAGCACCATTTCGTCCATCATCTTCATTCCTTCTTCATTCCACTCGGGTACAGCTTTTAAATCATCAAAATTAAATTCATTAATCCTCAGTAATTCTACAGTTTTTAATGCGGCATTATGACCGAAAACCACGCCTTCGAGTAATGAGTTGGATGCGAGTCTGTTGGCGCCATGAAGGCCGGAATTGGTGCATTCGCCCACAGCAAATAAATTATTGATTGAACTTTGACCGTCCATATCGATGTCGATTCCACCCATCAGATAATGGCAGGCCGGGACGACGGGAATGAGTTGTTTAAACGGATCAATCCCTTCTTGAATGCACTTCTGATAGATATTCGGAAAATGTTCTCTGAATTTTTGCTGATCCATTTCGCGGCAGTCTAACCCTACATAATCGTCGCCCGAAATTTTTAACTCATTATCAATCGCTCTGGCGACAATGTCGCGGGAGGCCAGTTCTTCGCGTTCATCATATTTCTGCATGAATTTTTCGCCATCTTTGGTTCTGAGTTTTGCGCCGTCACCACGTACAGCCTCAGAAATCAGAAAAAGCATTCCGTCTCTTTTTGAATATAATGCGGTAGGATGAAACTGGTAATACTGCATATTCGAAACCCTGCCACGCGCCCTGTGAACAAACGCAATTCCGTCGCCTGTTGCGATTACAGGATTTGTAGTGTTTTTGTAAACATGTCCGGCGCCGCCTGTCGCAACAAGTGTAATTTTGGCGGTAATTTTCTTGATTTTTTTATTCTTTTCATCCAGAATATAGGCACCATAGCAGGAAATATCGTCGGTATTAAGTTCTTTTCCGGGGACATGATGCTGAGTGATTAAATCTACCACATAATGATGTGCCAGCATTTCGATGTTTTTCGACCGCTTTACTGTTTCCAGCAAGGCGCGCTCGATTTCTGCACCGGTTATATCTTTGTGATGAACGATGCGGTTTTCGGTATGACCGCCTTCACGGCCCAGTTTGAAATCGCCATCTTTTTCCATATCGAAACGCGTTCCCCAATCCACCAGCTCCTGAAATCTCGCCGGTCCTTCTTTGATGACCATTTCTACCACATCCTGTTTATTTTCGCCGTCGCCGGCACGCATGGTATCGTCAATATGTTTCTGGAAATTATCGTTATCGAAATCGGTGACAACAGCTAATCCGCCCTGCGCATATTTGGTATTGCTTTCGTCTTCATCGGCTTTGGTGACGATGGTGATTTTGGCTTCGGGCATTTTTTCTGAAACTTTTATCGCGTAAGAAAGCCCCGAAATACCGGAACCAATGACGAGTACATCTGCTTTAATCATAGGTTTTTAAATAAATTTAAATAATTTTTCGTCGGGTTTGCGGACTTTTTTCAACCGCTGAAAATCATCGTCTTCTGACCGGTAACCCAGAGCCAACGTTACTGCCACACTTTCTTTTTCGGTATCCAGACCCAGGATTTCTTCAATTAAATCTTTTTTGAAACCTTCCATCGGACAAGAATCAACTTCTTCCATCGCTGCGGCAAAAATTAAACTTCCCAATACAATATACGACTGTTTATCGGCCCAGGCCTGTACATCCACATTACTTTCAGTATAGCTTTCAATATTTCTGCGGAATGGGCTGAGGTTTTCAACCGGGATTTCACGTACCTCAGAAATATGTCGGAAATATCCGTCAATATAACTTCTGTCTACTGTTTTTTTAGAAACGATTACGATTAATTTTGAACAGGAAGAAATCTGGGATGCATTGTGAAATGCGCGAAAGAGTTTTTCAAGCATTTCTTTACTTTCTACTACAAGAATTTTGTAAGGCTGCAGGCCCAGTGAACTTGATGAAAGTTTGCCTGCCTGCAGAATATTCTGAAGAATCTGTGATGAAACCTCTTTCGAAGGATCGAACTTTTTTACTGAATATCTTTTTTGAAGTGCCTCTAAGTAATCCATTAAACAAAGATAGGAAAAGTAGGAAAACGGAAGCGTAACTTGTTGGAAAGTTAATCCGCGCGAGCGGAATTCAAATTTAAAAAAGTCCGCCGTTCTGTTGGCTCTCAAAATAGGTATCAGTTTCGAGCTGGTCCGATTGAGCGGCTTTCACGGCGAGTTTGTCGCAGATTTCGTTTTCGGGATGTCCGGCGTGGCCTTTTATCCAGTGAAAAGTGATTTTATGCGCTTTGAGTAGCGGCACAATGCGTTTCCAAAGATCGGGATTTTTTACATTTTTAAAACCTTTTTTAATCCATCCAAAAATCCATTTCTGGTTAATGGCATCAGCCACATATTTGCTGTCGGTATAGATATGAATGTCGTTTTCTGTGGATTTAAGTTTCTCCAAAGCGACAATTACGGCAAGCAGTTCCATTCGGTTATTTGTCGTGAGGCGGAAGCCTTTTGAAAATCGCTTTTCGTAGTTTTTTTCCGGAACTTTCATTACGATACCGTAGCCGCCTTTCCCCGGATTGCCGCTGCAGGCACCGTCTGTAAAAATTTCGATTCTCAGGCTCATATTTAAAAATCGAAATCGTCATCATCATCCAAATCATTCATAGAAGAACCTGAAAGATTTTGGTTATTTGGTAAGTCGAACGCTGCGCCTGGATCGATGGTCGCTTTTATTTTTTCAAAACCGGTAGGTTCATCCTGCTGCCCGAAATTTGAAGGCTGATAACCGTATCCGCTTCCGAAGAGGTCGAGGTCGGCGAATTTTGCGATATTTTTGTAAAAAGACATTCTTACATCCGCAGTTGCACCGTTACGGTGTTTTGCGATGATGAGTTCTGCCTGGTTTTCTGTGGAAGATTCGCCTCCGTCTTCATCGTTATCCCACGTGGTGATTTTATAATATTCCGGGCGGAAGATGAAGGAAACAATATCCGCATCCTGCTCAATCGCTCCGGATTCCCGAAGGTCAGAAAGCATCGGTCTCTTTCCGGGACGGGTTTCCACACTTCTGGAGAGCTGCGAAAGTGCGATTACAGGAACGTTCAGTTCTTTTGCGATGGCTTTTAAGGATCTTGAAATGGTTGCAATTTCCTGCTCACGGTTTCCAGCGCCGCCTTTGCCTGAATTTGCAGTCATCAGCTGAAGATAATCGACCATGATGATTTTCACTCCGTGCTGCATTACGAGTCGCCTGCATTTTGCCCGGAAATCGAACACTGAAAGTGACGGTGTTTCGTCGATATATAAAGGTGCATTTTCGAGTTCTGATACGTTGGAGAACAGCCTTTGCCATTCTTCATCGCTCATCTGTCCTTTTCTTAATTTTTCTGATGAAATTCCGGTTTCTGAGGCAATCATCCTGGTAATTAACTGTACCGATGCCATCTCCAGAGAGAACAGCGCCATAGGAATTTTCTGCCCTACTGCGATGTTTCTTGCCATGGAAAGCAGGAATGCAGTTTTACCCATCGCCGGACGTGCTGCAATGATAATTAAGTCTGAATTCTGCCAACCTCCGGTTTCTTTGTCGATATCTCTGAAACCCGATGGAATTCCCGAGATTCCTTCTTTGTCTTTCAGCGCTTTAATGGTGTCAATGGCCTGTTTTACCAAAGTATTTGCAGTGTCGAAACCTTTTTTAATGGTTCCGTTGGTGATTTCGAAGAAAGACTGTTCTGCTTTATCGAGCAGTTCGAAAACATCGGTTGATTCTTTGTATGAACTGTCGATTACGTTGGCGGAAACATTAATCAGACTTCTTAAGATAAATTTCTCGAGAATTACACGAACGTGATATTCGATATGCGCGCTGGATGAAACGCCCATCGTTAAATCGATAATATAATGGTCGCCACCGGCAAAACCCAGTTTTTCGGTTTTTTTGAGTTCCTGAATTACAGTCATCAAATCCACCGGATGGTTTCCTTCAAACAGTTTGAGGATTGCGCGGAAGATTTCCTGATGCCTTGGATCGTAAAAAACTTCCGGAGTGAGCAAATCAATGGAATAATCAAGGCCTTTCTTGTCGATAAGAAAAGTTCCGATAACAAGTCTTTCAAATTCTACTGCATTGGGCGGCATTTTGCCGTCGGAAATTGATAGTTCTTTTGCAAAATTACCGTGGATGAGTGACGATAATGTATCCTTCTGTGTCATGGGACAAAGATAGAATTTTAATTATTTCGGAAGCCGGATTGTGTAGAAGAAATGGTAAAAATTCACAAACCACGCGCTCATCAACTTTAGCAGGAGTTTTCGGTGGTGTGGATAAATTTGGATAACTTTTTTAAGGTTTAATAATTCATTTTGCGGAGTTTAGGAACGGTGGCGCCTACAAGTAAAGCGATCAGTAAAGTCATACTTCCGCCGAAAACCACCGAACGTACAACGCCTAAAAGTTTTGCTGCAAGACCGCTTTCAAACTGTCCCATTTCGTTGCTCGACATGATGAAAATAGAATTTACACTTAAAACCCTCCCGCGTAAATGATCGGGAGTTTTCAGCTGTACAATGGTTCCGCGGATGACAACCGAAATCCCGTCTAACATCCCGCTGCAGACCAACAGGAAGAAAGAAAGCCAGTAAAGTTTTGAGAGGCCAAAACCAATAATACACAGACCAAATCCTGCCACAGCGACCAGTAGAATTTTTCCCTGATTTCTCTTTAGCGGCACAAAGGCGAGAAACGCAATAATGCACATGGCCCCGATATCGGAAGCGGCATTTAACAAACCGAAACCTTCAGAACCAACTTTAAGGATATCGGTCGCAAAAACAGGAATCATTGCGACTGCGCCGCCAAAAAGCACAGCAAACATGTCAAGACAAAGTGCGCCCAGAATTTCTTTAGTTTTATAAATGTAGGCGATTCCTTCGCGCATGCTCTGTACGACGCCAATTTCTCTTGCGGTATTTTCAGAAGGATGTTTTTTCAGCATCCAAAAGAACATCGATGAGAAAATCATCAAGCCTAAAACCACCAAAATCGTCCCCGAAATATCAATCCAGTGGATAAGAAATCCGCCTATTGCGTGACCTGCAACCGATGCGGTGAGAAATGTGCCCTGGTTAATGGTAATGGCATTTGGCAAGGTTTCTTTTGAAACAATTTTCGGGATCATAGAAGGAATAATCGGCCCCAAAAATGCGCGGCAAAATCCTGTGAAAAAAATCACCATGTAAATAAAATACGAGATTTCTTTGTTGCTGAAATGCAGGAGCTGATTTCCAAAAAATGCCGGAATAATCAACAGACTTATCAGGATTACATAAACGTAATTGCAGATGAGAAGGAGTTTTTTCTTTTCGGAATTATCGATGACATGTCCAGCGTAAAGTGCGGTAGAAACTGCCGGGATCACTTCCGAAAGACCAATTAACCCGATAGCAAAAGGATCTTTGGTCAACTGATAAATCCACCAACCCATCAAAGTGGCTAACATTCTGAAAGACAGAACAAGAAAAAAACGGCCGGTCATTAAATTCCGGAATTCGGGAATTTGTAAAGTCTTAATGGGAGTGAGTGAAATCATGGTGCAAAAGTAATTTTTGATAACGAATTCTTTATGATACGTATGATTTTTTTCGATAAAAAATTAAAAATTTATCTTTGGCGCATGAACTGGATTATACTCATTATCGGCGGACTGTTTGAAACCGGATTTGCCTTATGTCTTGGGAAAGCCCAGGAAACTACAGGAAAAGAAAGTTATTTTTGGTGGGCCGGGTTTATTGTTTCGCTTTTTATCAGCATGTTTTTGCTTTATAAAGCCATTTCATTTGGAGCGAACCCAATTCCGGTGGGAACAGCTTATGCCGTCTGGACAGGGATTGGTGCGGTGGGCGCGGTTTTTATGGGGATTTTTATTTTTAATGAACCTGTAAACTTCTGGCGCATGTTTTTTGTGTTCACTTTAATTGCGTCTGTGGTAGGGCTGAAGGTAGTGAGTAACTAATTAATCAAGCGGTTTATTAAAAATTATTTTATAAAAATATCTGAAATCTCAAAAAAAAATCCGGACACAATGCCCGGATTAACTTTTTGCCTAAGTTTTTTATTTTTTAATGAATTTGGTGCTTAATGTTTTTCCGTTTGTCGTGGTTACATTTACAATATAAATTCCCTTTGAAAGATTTGCAATATTCATTTTATCATTGCTGCCCTTTAAAACAATTCTTCCATCCGCAGAATAGATTACTGCTGATTTTAGTTTTTCCTTTTTGGTGAAAATATAAAGTTCATCGGCTGCCTGGGTAACTATAATATCTCTAACAGTGCTGTAAGATTCGGTAGTTCCTAGATTGTTGTCGCCTTCTATAGAGAACGCTAATCCGTTAAATAAGGCATCAGAGGTAAGCGCACTGATGTTTGTCCAGTTTGTAGCTCCTGCTCCAAATGCGTTTGCCGGATCCACAAGTTTCGCAAATTCAGAATTAACTGCCCCTACCGACCAGTTCCATCTTTGGGAACTTATATAATCGGTAAGATTAAGTTTCGGTGCAAAAGCTACCCAATATTTGGTGTTGGCAGTGAGTTGAAGGGCAGAACCTAACGCTTCCACAACATCAATGTTATAAGCAAAGTAACCGGTTGCCGGTGTTGTTATGGTAAATGCGGTAGAAGCTTCAGTAAGATCAATTTTTGCGATATAAGGATTTGCATCTCCAGGAATACCGGCGGGTTTCCCTGCGTTGTCGGCATAAATGTACATTAAAAGTCCCCGGTTAAGGGTGGTAACCGTACCTGCATTTTGAAAACCAAGGAAAGAAAATGTCTTTACACCAGCATCACCGCTTAATATGAAATCGTCTGCAGCCATAACAAAGTTGCCATTTGATAAAACATCGGAAACAATACCGCTTCCTCCTGTAGCAACCTGTTCGTATAAAACCGAAACTGGTTTTTTTACATTTTGTAAAATATTTTGACTGGATGAAACAGCCGTAAGGCTTTGGGCGTTAGATAGTGAAAGGGACAAAAATGTTGCAGCTGCCAAGTAAAGTTTTTTCATTTTATAATTTTATAATTGAGTCGGTGAATATATAAAAAATTATGTTAAATCAGAAGGCTTTTTTATCTCGTTTTAGCATGTTGCTGTAAGACAGAACATTGCTTTTTATCTACGCAAACAGATGAATGTTAAAGCACAGGATTAATAGCTAATCACGGTCTGGTTTGCGGTTAAATGTAAAGGCTAAAATGGTAATGAATTTTAACAGAAAATTAAATCCTGAATTTACTTAAGAAATCCCCAATTTTCCGGTCGTTTGCGAGCCTCGGGATCTTATTTTGGCCACCAAGTTTTCCTTCGGATTTTGCGTAATCCTGAAATGCATTTCTTTTTAATTTGCTGATAATTAATGGTTTCAGAATGTTTCCTGAGATTAAATCGTCGTAATAAGTGTTGCGCTTGCGCATCTCATCATCAAGGTTTTTTCGGAAATCTTCTATATTTTCAGGTTCTTTTTCAAACTCAATAAACCATTCGTGATAAGGCAGGCCTTCTGTAGGATTTACCTGTGGTGCAAGATGAAATTCGGTGATTTGTGCCGCAAATTTCTCCACCGTAGCCTTCATCGCTTCCTCCACTTCAAAAGCGATAACATGTTCACCAAATGCTGAGGTGAAATGTTTGGTTCTTCCAGAAACTACGATTCTGTAAGGGTTTTTAGAAATAAAACGAACGACGTCGCCAATGGAATACGCCCAAAGCCCCGAATTCGTTGTTAAAATTAAAGCGTAATCTTTATGAAGTTCAACGTCCTTTAAAGTAAGCCTTTTTGCGTCCGGTTTCCCGTATGCTTCCAGCGGAACAAATTCATAAAAAATGCCGTGATTGGTAAGAAGCAGCAATCCTTCGTGCTGATAATCATCCTGGAAAGCAAAAAATCCTTCGCTCGCCGGAAAAGTCTGTATGGTATCAACTTCTTTGCCCAGAAGCTCCTTCATTTTTTCGCGGTATGGTTCGTAATTTACTCCTCCGGTGATAATGAGCTGTAGATTTGGGAAAAGTTCAGTGATTTTTTTGCCGTTGCGCTCGATCAGTTTTTCAAAATACATAATCAGCCATGGCGGGATGCCCGAAATTAAGGTCATGTTTTCTTTTTCGGTTTCCTTCACAATTTCATCCACTTTGGTTTCCCAGTCTTCGATAAGGTTGGTTTTAAGGCTTGGCAAACGGTTTTTCTGAAGGTAATTCGGGATGTGATGGGCCACAATTCCGGAGAGGCGGCCGGTCTGGATTCCGTTGATTTCTTCTAATTCCGGACTTCCCTGAAGGAAAATCATTTTTCCGGAAACGAAATCCGAATTATTTTTTTGATTGATATAATGAAAAATCGCGCTTTGCGCTGCCGCAATTTGGTAAGGCATTCCTTCTTTTGAAATTGGGATGTATTTTGAGCCGGAAGTTGTTCCTGAAGTTTTCGCAAAATATAGGGGAGTTTCGGTCCAGAGAATATTTCGCTGGCCTTTTTTTACTTTTTCGATATAAGGTTTCAAATCCTCATAGTCTGCAATCCCCACATTTTTCCGGAAATCGGCAACGGTTTTTATGTTTTCAAACTGATGTTCCCTGCCAAACAAAGTTTTTTCGGCAGTTTTTACCAGAGAAATCAGGAGTTTTTCCTGATCTTCAACAGCGTTCTGCTTAAAGGTTTCGGTTTGTTTAACGTGTTTTTTTGCCCAGATTAAAGCAATTTTTTTCTTAATGAAATTCAGCATACCGCAAATTTAGATGTTTTTAGAAACAAATTCTTAAACCTAAAGATAAATTTAGCAATGTGGATTTGGAGTAGTATTTTTCAATTTTGGGATCATTCATTTCGGTAAAAGTGCTTAGGAAATAGAATCTTGGCCCCGCAACAAGCTGAAGGTTGTTGTTTTTCGTGAGGCCGTACATTGCTTTCGCGCCCACCAAAAAAGCGTTCCCACTTTCTGAAAAATTTTTTGTTCTGTAATTTGAATAACTTTTCAGCTTTGCGTAGCCGCCGCCGATGTTTCCTTCAAAACTTAATCTGTTATTGGCTTGGTATCGGTAAAGCGCGTAATAATCGAAAGTGGTAAACTGCGGACTGTGCAGATCGCCGAAAACGGAAACATCAGATACTTCGGAATAACTTTTATTGAATTCGATTCCCAAACCGATATTTTTTAAAAAAGTTCCTGTAAATCCCACACCGAATCCGGTAAAAGTGTTGGTGCCCTCTGCAATAAAATTACTGCCCATTCCGGTTAATGTATTTCCTTTGAGTTCGAACGCAAATTTGTCGGTTTCCTGAGACAAACATATTCCGGAAAACAGGATGAAAATAAATAAAAACCTCTTCATGGTTCGAGCATTATTTGTTGAAATTTAAAAGCAATGTTTTTTGCCGGAAGAATGATGGATAAAGAATCGTAATCAAGTCTGCATTCCGGATCACTGGGACTGAATGAAATAATTTTCCGATTTAGAAACAAGGTCTTTTCTTTCGTAGTTCCAGGGCCGCCAAGCTTGAAGTTCCCCGAAGCATCGGTGTGGGTTTCGGAGATCAAAATATCCTCCGCATATAGTTTTACGGGAATGTTTGCCATGTTTGGTGAGATCTTTCCTTCAGCGTAAATTCTGGAATTACTCACATATTCGGGTTGGCAGCCATTCGGTGACATCAGAAATGTGATGGGCAAAACAGCAGAAAAAATAAATCGTTGTATCATATCGTGGTTTTTTGAAGCTAGAAATTATAGCGGTAACCTATGCTCAGGCTCAGAAATGTGGAACGGCTGTAGTATTTCTGAATCTGCGGATTTTCATTGTAAACATTTCCATAATAGAAATTTGCCTTTAAGGCCGCAAAAACCTGCTGAGGTCCGTCTAAAGTATAAATCGCTTTTCCGCCCAGATTAAAACCCATTGCATGATCTTTCAGTTTTTCGCTTTTGTCCAGATAAAGGTTCGTGTAACGGTAATAACTGAAACCTGCCATTTCCTCCACCATAAAATCTTCCGAAATGTTTTCGCGGTGCGTTAGAAAGACATCAAACACCGTCATTCTGGGTGAGCCTAAATTGCCATACAGATTTTGGGAGCCATATTTCACGTTCGAAAAAAGTTCGCTGTAATCGAGGCCGACTCCAAAATTAATCGGCGTCATCAGATTTCCGCCAAATCCGAATCCATAAAATGGCTGAAGGTCTTTCGCAAGGGAATTATTTCCCAAAGGTTTCATCGCCAGAACCTTCACATCAATATTGGAAACCACATCCAGCCCTTTCCTTTTTTTCTGTGAATATGCGGTAGTTGAAACCAGTAACATTAAAACAATAAATATTCTCATTTCTCCAATACAATTTCGTTAAACTTAATGTAAGTAATTCCCGCCGGAACGCGGATTTTAAATCCGTCGGTGGAAATTTGAAGGCCGGTTTTATCAGTGCTGAAGGTTTTAATTTTTTCGGTAGAAACAATGTCGAATCCATTTTTTCCTATCGGTCCCGAAAGTTTAAAGTTTCCGTCCGATGCCAACATGGTTTCTGCAACAATGGTGCTTTCGCTGCTGATTTTAAGGAGAAATTTATTGTAATCAACAGTCGCCGAAATCACTTTTCCTTCCACATAAGCGCGTGGGTTGTCCTGCGAATCGCTTCTGCAGCTCAGCAAAAGTAAGGCGATGAAAAGTATTAGTGCGCTTGGTTTCAAATAAATTTTCATCAGTATATTTTTTGTGAAAATACAAAAACTGCCTCAATTATCTTGAGGCAGTTTCGGTTTTATATGAAGTTTAGTTTACCTTACCGCATTGGCTGTCCAGGTTTTTCCATTAGCGGTATATAAAATTTTAAGGTCTTTGTTATCGATTCTGATATAAGATGTTGCAGAAGATCCCACCATTACCAGGGTATTGTCACCGGTTTTTTCAAATTCAACACCATTAAGATCTGGAATTCCGTCAGAAAATCTGAAATTGTACTTTGTGCCACTCGCGATTTTGGTTACAAAAACACTTCCGTTGTCTTTTGAAATAGATGTGGTGCCATCGTTATATGAAATGCTTCCGTTGTAGGTTCCTGCAAAAAAATCATTGTCTGCAGGATCATCATCACGGCTGCAAGAGCTGAGTGAAATTAAAGAAAATAATAAAACAAACAGGCCTACCAACCTGAACGAATTTCTGAAACGTGAACTTTTGTTTTTGTTCTGAACTGATAATTTCATAATAATATTTTTAATGTTAATGTTTTTCAGGTTTTCAAACATTATGCCAGCGATTCATAATCGTTTTCTTTTAACTTTTATTAGCATTGTTGTGGTTAAACGCTGCAGAAATGATATTTTATGGGTTTAAAAATTAACTTTTCTATAAAAGTGTAATGGTTAGATTTTCAGAAATATACCTTAAATTTGTGTCCTCAGAACGGTTTCGGAATTTTCCCGGAATCGTTTTCGCCGTTTGTTTTTTACGAAACGGTTTAAATTTTAATTAAAGAATGCAGTTAAAAGCCATACACGAAACCTTTCTTCCCGATATGTTGCGAAACGAATTTGGGAAAGAAATTTTTAAAAATATAGAAACTCACCAACATATCTCCGTGAAAGGGTTTGCGGGTTCGTCGCCCTCAGTTTTCGCGGCGGAGCTTTTTCTTACACAGAAAAAAACGATTCTTTTTATCATTGAAGATAAAGAAGAAGCGCTGTATATAACATCGGAAATGGAAGATCTTCTGGGTAAAGAAAACGTACTTTATTTTCCCGCAACGCATCTGGAGCCTTACCAGATCGAGAAAACCCAGAACGCAAACCTGGTTTTAAGAACCGAAGTGCTCAACAAGCTGAATTCAGCGAAAAAGCCTAAAGTTATCGTCGCAGGTTTCTCGGCTTTGTCGGAAAAAGTCCTGAAAAAGGAAGATTTTAAGGCGATTTCTCATCAGATTAAAGTAGGTGAAAGTCTGGATTTTGATTTTACTGAAGAACTTTTGCAGCAGTTCAATTTTAACCTGACAGATTTCGTTTCCGAGCCAGGCGAATTCTCTGTTCGCGGCGGAATTGTAGATGTATTTTCCTATTCAAACGAAGAGCCTTACCGCATTTCTTTTTTCGGAAATGAGATTGAAAGCATCAAAACATTTAACATCGAAACGCAGCTCACCAACGGAAAAGTGAACGAATTTCAGTTGGTTTCAAACATGAATTTCGCGGTCTCCGGAACGAAAGTTTCTCTTTTTGAACTTTTGCCGAAAGACAGTTTTGTGGTTTCTAAGAATGCGTTTTTAGGTCTGAAGAAAAACCGGGATTTCTATGCCAAGGCAGAAGAAAAATTTGCAGCGCTGAACACGGAAATCAAACACAGAACGCCGGCAGAACTATTTGTGAATGATGAGGATTTGCTGAAGGATTATCAAAAATTCAGAACCGTAGATTTTACCTTGGAAAATCTAAAGATTACGGATGATTTTTCGGTTCAGCTCAACCAAACGCCGCAACCGACTTTTCATAAAAACTTTGAACTTCTTATTGAAGATTTGGTTGAAAAACGGGATTCTGATTATGATATCTGGATTTCTTTCTCCACCGAAAAGCAAAAAGAAAGGCTTGAGTCAATCTTTGAAGAACTGGGAAGTTTCAGTTCCGAACAGCAGGAAATTCCCTTTAAATCTTTCAAATCTGAACTTCATGAAGGTTTTGTAGATTTCGATCATAAAATTTCGGTCTATACGGATCACCAGATTTTTGACCGTTACCAAAGATTCAAAGCAAAAAACACGTTTGCCAAATCTGAACAGTTGACCCTGAAGGATTTAATGCAGATGAAAGTGGGCGATTACATCACGCATATCGACCATGGAATAGGGAAATTCATGGGTTTGGTGAAAGTGAACAACAACGGGAAAGTTCAGGAATGTTTCAAATTGGTTTATAAAAACGGAGATTTACTTTATGTTTCGATTCATTCCCTACATAAAATTTCAAAATATAATGGCCCTGAAGGTCGCGAAATTGTTTTAAGCAAACTGGGTTCACCTGCCTGGAAATCTTTAAAACAGAAAACAAAAGCCAAGGTAAAACAGATTGCTTTCGACCTGATAAGACTTTACGCACAACGGAAAACAGCGAAAGGTTTTGCTTTTACTCCCGATTCTTATCTCCAGAACGAGCTGGAAGCGAGTTTTATCTACGAAGATACCCCCGATCAGGAAAAGGCCACGCTGGATGTGAAAAAAGATATGGAAAACGATACGGTGATGGACCGTTTGGTTTGTGGTGATGTAGGTTTCGGGAAAACCGAAATAGCAATCAGGGCGGCTTTTAAGGCCGCAACCGATGGGAAGCAGGTCGCTGTTTTGGTCCCAACCACGATTTTGGCATTTCAGCATTACCGCAGTTTTAAAGAAAGGCTGAAGGATTTTCCGGTAAATATTTCTTACATGAACCGTTTCCGCACCGCCAAACAGAAATCTGAAACGCTGAAAGGTCTTGAAGAAGGCAAAATCGATATTGTAATAGGGACGCATCAGTTGGTGGGGAGTTCAGTAAAATTTAAAGATTTAGGACTTTTAATCATCGATGAAGAACATAAGTTTGGAGTTTCGGTAAAAGATAAACTCAAAACCCTTAAAAATAATATCGATACGCTTACTTTAACGGCCACACCAATTCCGAGGACCTTACAGTTTTCTTTGATGGCCGCGCGAGATTTATCCGTTATTAAAACCCCGCCGCCAAACCGTCAGCCAGTTGAAACGAGTATTATCGGTTTCAGCGAGGAAGTGATTCGGGATGCTGTATCTTACGAAATTCAGCGTGACGGTCAGGTGTATTTCATTAACAACAGAATCGAAAATCTTAAAGATATTGCAGGGCTTATTCAAAGGTTGGTTCCGGATGCAAAAGTAATAACCGGTCACGGACAGATGGAAGGAAAGCAGCTTGAACGCAATGTTCTGGATTTTATGGAAGGAAAATACGATGTGCTGGTTTCCACAACGATTGTAGAAAGTGGGGTGGACGTTCCGAATGCAAACACCATTTTCATTAATGATGCGCAGCGTTTCGGGATGGCAGATTTGCACCAGATGCGCGGTAGAGTTGGCCGAAGCAACAGGAAAGCTTTCTGTTATCTCATCACGCCGCCGTTCGATATGATGACTTCGGATGCAAGAAAAAGACTTGAAGCGATCGAGCAGTTTTCGGATCTTGGTAGTGGATTTCAGATTGCAATGAAAG
>NZ_DAMBHK010000051.1:0-3688 GCF_032060305.1 Kaistella sp.
ACTGTTTTTGAAGTATTCTGAGGCTCAATGAATTCATACTTGCCGTTTCTCACGATCATCGACTGGAAATCATTCGGCGCTACACTGAATCTTACAATCGCATTAGGATCATCAATCCCTACTCCAACATACGACCCTAACTGGTAGCGGTCTGCAATAGATTTTACTACTACAGGAGAGCTGTAGACTGCAAATCTCTCAATTTTACCGTTAAGTGTTGGGAGTTTAATTTCTACGGGAACAGCGTTGCTGCCGGTTTCCTGCGCATTGGCAAGTTTCGATCTCATTGCATTAAGATCCAGGGAATAATAACTCTTGACGTTTGACGCCGTTCGAATTTTCTCACCTTGCATCGACGTGGGGCTCCATTGGGCAAAAGCAGCCGTTGTCATCAATCCGCAAAGTAAAGAAGTAAAAATTCTCTTCATAGATTAATATTTTTTTATTGAATTAATCCCAAAAGTAATTTTTTTTTCCAGACCGTCAAAATAATAATGATATAATTTTATTTACTTCACAAAACATTTGCCAATTATTACATAAATTAATTATACAATTCTGATAAAATATACATAATTAATAATAAAAATTTAATCGATAAAACAATTTTAAGAAATTTGACACGGAAACCTGGCTGAAAATTTACAGGTAAATTATTCAAAGCATAATATTATAATCAACTTAGAAAAGGTAGGCAATATTCCACGCGAACCCTACATTGAATTTTGCAGAGCTTTTGCCAAAGCCGGGAACAATCATCGGCTTGATGTCGTCCTGTGTTGTTGAGAACAGTAAATATCTCGGCTGGATATTCACATCAATGTAAAACGGAGATTCAAAAAGCTGAACCCGGCCGCCAACCGCAGCTTCCAGCCAGTAAGAACTTTGCGAAGAGGCAGGGAATGCTACAGTAGTGTCGCTCCCGCCGTAGCCACGAACCGGAACCGCTTTATATTCCTGACTATAAAATGAACCCGCTGCTTTGGCACCGGCATAAAAGCCGTTCAGCTCATTCTCTTTGTCTTTTGCCAGCATATAAAACGCTCCCAGCTTCAGAAAAGGGCCATTGGCGGCAGCATCATAACCGTTTTTCCGGTAAATATTTTTTTCATAACCTGCTTCGGCGACCGCATGAATGTTTTTCGAAACCCTTGAAGAAACAAAACCCTGAAAAAGTTGTCGGTCAGCAAACAATCCGATTCCCGCATTCAACACATCAATTCCGACCATGAAATTGGGTTCATATTTCCATTTAGTTTGCAGAGTGTCCGGCGCTTTCTGAGCAAAAGCAGCAAAAAACAGAAGACTAAAAAAGAAGGAAAAAATGAGTCTTGGATTCATCGGAAATTTGGGTTTGGTTTTGTTCGATATCGATTACGGGATCCGGAACCTCCAGAATTGCGCTTGCATTTTCATACACTTTTTTGATTCCGCAGGCTGGCGAAACATACTCGGATTTTGTAGTGTAATTAATCTTTACCTCTGAAGTAACAGCGGTTTTTGATAAACCAACATATATTTTGGTGAACGGCGCATCATCAACCCGCAACGGAATAAGTACAGAGTCGGTCTTTGTTTTGGCGGCAATTACAGGAATCTGCCCGTTTCCGTAATCCACGTTCACAAAAAGAGAATCCATTGTTTTAAGTTTTCCTGTAGCTTTCGTCTTAAATTTCAGTTTCATGCGCGGAGTTGCTTCTCCACTGATACAGATATCATCATCACTTCCGCAGGAGAAAAGCGAAAATAAAAATACGCTAACGAGAAAAATTTTCAGGAACTTCATGACTCAAATGTAATTAAATCTTTACCAGAAGCGCAATATTTTCGACATGATGCGTCTGCGGGAACATATCTACCGGCAGAATCTTCACCAATCGGTAATGCTCTTTCATCAATGCCATGTCTCTTGCCTGCGTCGCCGAATTACAGCTTACATACACAATTTTCTCAGGCGATAGTTTCAGGATTTGTTCTACCACTTTCTGGTGCATTCCATCTCGCGGAGGATCCGTAATCAGGACATCAGCTTTCGGATGATTGGCAAGGAATTCATCATTAAAAATATCTTTCATATCGCCACAGTAAAACGTACAGTTCGAAAGTCCGTTCAGTTTGGCGTGTTCTTTTGCGGCGTTAATGGCTTCCTGAACAGATTCGATTCCGATGACCTGTTTTGCGTTTCGGGCAACGTACTGTGCAATGGTTCCGGTTCCCGTATATAAATCGTAAACTACCTCGTTGCCTTTCAGATCTGCAAACTCCAGCGTTTTTCTGTACAGTTCCAGAGCCTGCTTATAATTAGTCTGGAAGAAAGATTTCGGACCGATTTTAAACTGAAGACCATCCATTTCCTCCATTAAAAATCCATCGCCGAAATACGTTACCACATGTTGATCATAGATGGAATCGTTTTGCTTTGAATTGATGCAGTACACCAACGTTTTGATTTGTGGGAATTCTGAAAGTAAAAAATCAAATAATTTCTCGCGGTGTTCTTTCTCATCACGGAATAGCTGGAAGAGAACCATCCACTCGCCTTTTGAGTTCTGGCGCAGCATTAAAGTCCGTAAAAAGCCGGTTTGTTCTTTCACATCGAAAAACTCAAGTCCGTTGGCTACGGCATACTGTTTTACAGCAAGTCGGATGAAATTGGAAGGATCTTCCTGCAGCCAGCACTCTTTAAGATCAAGAATTTTGCTCCACATTCCCGGAATATGAAATCCTAAAGCGTCACGGTTACCGAAATTTTCTTCGGAAGAGATTTCGTATTGAGTTAACCAACGTGCATTGGAAAAGGAAAATTCCATTTTATTACGGTAAAAATATTGTTCCTCACTTCCCAAAATCGGCAACGTTTCGAAATCCTCAAATCCGCCAATTCTTTTGATGTGGTTAAAGACTTCGTCCTGTTTGAAATCGAGCTGTTTTTCGTAAGCAAGATTCTGCCATTTGCAGCCGCCGCAAACCCCGAAGTGAATACATTTCGGCTCCACTCTGAAAGGTGATCTTTCCACAATTTCGGCAACATCCGCTTCAAAATATTTTGATTTCGATTTTTTTACACGTGCATTTACCACATCACCCGGAACTGCGCCGGAAACCAAAACAGTTTTGCCTTCTTCAGTTTTGCCTACAGCAACACCTTTCGCACCTGCTGAAATCAGTTTTATATTTTCTAAAACGATATTTTTACTTTTCCTTTTCATCTACAATTATAATGACCACAAAAGTAAGGTTTTGAAAATAAAAAAAAGGCGATAAATCGCTGGGAGGAATTTGAATTTCACTAAATTATTTTCTACTAAAATGCAGAATAAACAAAATTTAGTATAAAGTCAAATAATAATTTATAAAGAAATGCGCTAAAGCTCTTTGTTATTACATCAAACTTATAGTTATGCGGAATAAGATTGACGATTTCTTAAGTAAAAATATCCTACAAAAGCTGCAAAAAGTAGAAATCCCAATGTCCATAAAAATCTCGAAGGATTTTGGTTTTTAAAAACATCAATAATAAGAACAAAAGCAACAATAAAATTGCACAACACCGCAACATATGATAATATTTTTCCCATCTGAAGTGAGATACCAAACGATGTAAGATCAAAACTTACTGAAAAAACAGTAAATATGATCCCGAAAAGGACCAACCAATAAAGTATGCTTGGAGAAATAAGTAAATCGT
>NZ_DAMBHK010000051.1:3788-14332 GCF_032060305.1 Kaistella sp.
ACGACGAAAGAAGGAAGTTTGAAACCGTAAATTCCCAAATCTTTTGCAATCTGCGAGGTCAGTCCGCCCTCACCGTAAACATTGTTTCCGGGAATGCCTTTCATCATGGCATTGCTGGTTTTGGTGAACTGGTCTTTGGTATCATCTAAATTCACGAAAGTGAAATCCATTTTAGATTTGTAGAAATTCACGACTTCTTTCAGAACCGGTACCGTACCTTCGGAAATATAAGGATTCCATGACGCGTAGAACATTACGAGGTTTGGTTTTCCTTTTACATCGGCCAGTTTAAAAGTGCTTCCGTCCTGTTTGATGAGTTTAGAATCCGGTGCCGCTTCACCAGCTTTCGGGCCGGCTATGACGAACTGAATTCGCTGCATATCTTTTTTAATGCCTGCATCTTTAATATTTTCATTGATGATTTTATTAATCTTAGCAGTATTTTCATCCGTCATACCCGGCGTAATATCACCACTTGAAAGTACGAATGCCAGAAGATAATCTTTGGTCAGCTGAGAAAGGTCTTTTTTGGTATCCAGAAATTTCGCAAATAATTCAGAAGATAATTGGTTTCCTGATGTTGCCTGCTTGCTTGCAAAAGCCTGAAATTCCGGGCTCAGTTTACCCAGAAGATAATTTCTGTAAATCGGTTGGTTTTTCAGAAGTCTGTCGCTGTCTTCATTGAGCTTAGCTTCAGCATCTTTGAAATTTTTTGACGCTTTGTATGCTGGGTTTTGCGTAGCCTGCGGATGGTTAACTTCGTACTGGCTCATTAATCCTAAGACACTCGCATTCAGTTCGTCTTTTTTATATTCTACCACTTCATTGTCTGCTGAAGTTTTCTTGGCAGCAGCATCAATGCTGTTCCCGATATCGGTACGGATTTTTTCAGCGGCTTTCAGGAAATCGGCTTCATTTTTCATTACAAGTTCGCCTACATTGATTTTCCCTGCATAACCCTGAATAAATTTGGTTACCTCTAAAAGGAAATCGTTGTTGTTTTTTGCATCACCGGTAATGGTAAACTGATTGGGGAAGTTGGCTGCCTGCCCTGAAATATTAAGTTCCTGACCACCTTTAAGATAAATCATGGCTGTTTTTCCGGCATAAGACATAATGTACATGCCGTTTTTAGGCGCTTCGAAGCTTCCGGAGAAACTCCCTTTACTGTCTACACCCAAATTCAGCAACGGAAGGGTCGCTACACCGGAGGCTTCTATAAACTCGATTCTTTCGAGCGGTGACCCGCCGGCAAAATTACCTTTTACCTCTACTTTTTTTGAACAGGACATTGCTACGAAAGCGAACATCAATAATAAAAAATATCTACTCATGTTTTTTTTGATTGTATATAAATTTTTCGATTTTTAATTTCAAAGTTGTAAACTTAATTTGCGCAAAAATAAGTTATATAAAGACTTGTAGAAAATTTTAATCATATAATTGGCAAAGTTTAACAAAGAAAAAACCGCTTTCGGAAGTGAAAGCGGCATTTTCGTAATAATTTTCTGTTCTATCCTCTGTCGATATTGGCAGAAATGTATTCTCTGTTCATTCTGGCGATCACTTCAAGAGAAATTCCTTTCGGACATTCCACCTCACATGCGCCGGTATTCGAGCAGTTTCCGAAACCTTCTTCGTCCATGGCCTTCACCATATTCAGCACTCTTCTTTTCGCTTCAACACGGCCTTGCGGAAGTAAGGCGTACTGAGAAACCTTTGCTCCTACAAATAACATGGCTGAACCGTTTTTACAGGTGGCCACGCAGGCACCACACCCGATACATGCTGCAGCATCCATCGCTTTGTCAGCATCTTCTTTAGGAACCGGAATCGCATTTGCATCCAAGGTGTTTCCTGAAGTATTCACGGAAACGAAACCTCCCGCTGCCATCACTCTGTCGAAAGCGCTTCTGTCTACCACCAAATCTTTAATTACCGGAAAAGCAGCACTTCTCCATGGCTCGATGTGGATGGTTTCGCCGTCTTTAAACATTCTCATGTGAAGCTGGCAAGTGGTGATTCCAGTATCCGGACCGTGAGATCGCCCATTGATGTACAGCGAGCACATTCCGCAGATTCCTTCGCGGCAGTCGTGATCGAAAGCTACTGGTTCTTTTCCTTCGTTTACAAGATTCTCATTGAGCATATCGAGCATTTCGAGGAAAGAAGAATCCGTAGATACATCAGAAATTTTATAGGTTTCGAACTGTCCTTTTGATTTATTGTTTTTCTGTCTCCAAATTTTCAGAGTCAGGTTTAATCCTTTTTTTGCACTCATTTCTATATTAATTTTTTGGAGATTATTTATAACTTCTTGTTTTAACTTCGATGTTCTCGTACACCAGTTCTTCTTTGTGCAATACTTCTTGGTTAATGTCTGCCCCCCGATATTCCCAGGCTGCTACAAATTTGAAGTTTTGGTCATCTCTCTCCGCCTCACCTTCCGGTGTTGCATGATCCCAACGGAAATGTCCACCGCAGGATTCTTCCCTCTTCAATGCATCAATCGCCATCAGCTGTCCTAATTCAAGGAAATCTGCCACTCTGAGCGCTTTCTCGAGTTCCATATTCATTTCATCATTCGAGCCTGGTACTTTTACATTTTTCCAGAAATCGTTTCTTACTTCCTCAATTTCCTTAATCGCTTCCTGTAGACCTTCAGGCGTTCTTCCCATTCCCACCTTATTCCACATAATGTGTCCTAATTTTTTGTGGAAATAATCTACCGAATGCGTTCCTTTATTATTGATGAAGAAATTGATTTTATCTTTCACCTCTTTCTCTGCCGCTTCAAAAGCTGCAGAATCTGTAGGAATTGAACCTGTTCTAATGTCTGCCGAAAGATAATCTGCAATGGTGTATGGAAGAACGAAATAACCGTCTGCCAGACCCTGCATCAGCGCAGAAGCACCCAATCTGTTTGCTCCGTGATCAGAGAAATTGGCTTCACCCAACACGAAACATCCCGGAATAGTTGACTGCAGGTTATAATCAACCCAAACACCACCCATGGTATAGTGAACTGCCGGATAAATCTTCATTGGAGTCACATAAGGATTCTCGCCTGTGATTTTTTCGTACATCACAAAAAGGTTTCCGTATTTTTCTTCAACCCAAGCTTTTCCTAAATCATAGATCTGCTGATCGGTAGGATTGTGAATATTTTTCTCGAGTGCTGCCTCTTTACCTTTTTTGGTAATTTCTGTAGAGAAATCCAGGTAAACGCCTTCTTTCGTATCATTATTTTCAATTCCGTAACCTGCGTCGCATCTTTCTTTCGCTGCTCTGGATGCCACGTCACGAGGTACAAGGTTACCGAAAGCAGGATATCTTCTTTCCAGATAATAATCTCTGTCTTCTTCTTTAATGTTTTCCGGTCTTAATCTTCCTTCTCTAATCGCTACTGCATCTTCAATTTTCTTAGGAACCCAGATTCTTCCTGAGTTTCTTAAGGATTCCGACATCAAAGTTAATTTAGACTGTTGTGTTCCGTGAACAGGAATACAAGTCGGGTGAATCTGTACATAACAAGGATTTGCGAAATAAGCTCCTTTTTTATGAATTTTCCAGGCTGCGGAAACATTGGATCCCATCGCGTTGGTCGAAAGGAAATAAACATTACCGTAACCACCTGAAGCAATAACTACAGCATGTGCAGAATGTCTTTCGATTTCTCCCGTTACCAGGTTTCTTGCGATAATACCTCTTGCTTTTCCGTCAACAATTACTAGATCAAGCATTTCATGACGGTTGTACATCTTGATTCTGCCTTTACCAATCTGTCGGCTCATCGCAGAATAAGCTCCTAAAAGTAGTTGCTGCCCGGTTTGGCCTTTTGCGTAAAAAGTTCTTTTTACCTGAACTCCACCGAACGAACGGTTATCCAGCTGGCCACCGTATTCTCTTCCGAAGGGTACGCCTTGCGCAACACACTGGTCAATGATATTTGCAGAAACTTCTGCTAGTCTGTAAACATTTGCTTCTCTTGCACGGTAATCTCCACCTTTAATGGTGTCGTAAAACAATCTGTAAGTTGAATCTCCGTCACCCTGATAGTTTTTAGCTGCATTGATACCACCCTGCGCAGCAATGGAGTGCGCTCTTCTTGGTGAATCCTGGTAGCAGAATGCTTTTACGTTATACCCCTGCTCTGCCAGAGTTGCAGCGGCAGAACCGCCTGCCAAACCTGTACCCACAACGATAATATCAATTTTATCGCGGTTGTTTGGGGCAACAAGGTTCATGTGATTTTTATGGTTAGTCCACTTCTCGGCTAACGGGCCGTGTGGAATTTTTGAATCTAATTTGCTCATTTTTAGAAATTTTAAATTTTAAATTTTAGATTTTGAATGATTCAAAACTTAAAATTAAGACTGCGTTAAAAAGTGATACAGTGCAATGATGATAAATCCTGCAGGAATCAAAATGGAATACCATGTTCCAAGCGCTTTGATTACCGGCGTATATTTGGGATGCCTTGCTCCGACCGACTGAAAAGACGACTGGAAACCGTGGGCCAAGTGAAGACCCAACAATACAAAAGCGATGATGTAGAAAATTACCCTCCACGCATCAGCAAATTTCGCATGAAGTTCGTGCCAGAATCTTTCGTTATCTGGTGTATTCGCTTCAACATATTTGAAGTTGATCTCGTGCCACCAGAAATCGTACATGTGCAGTCCCAAAAATGCCAACACTACCAATCCGGAGATAATCATGTTTCTGGACATCCATGTAGAGTTTGCTGAACCGTTGTTCATTGCGTACTTTACTGGTCTTGCGCTTCTGTTCTTAAGTTCCAGAACAAAACCCATCACAAAGTGAAAAATAACTGCAAACCCCAGAATTGGCTGCATAAGGAACTGAATGAGCGGGTTGTAACCCATAAATTCGGAAGCCGAATTGAACGCACTTGGACTGAATACTGAAATTAAATTCACCGAAAGGTGCATGATAAGGAATAGGAGCAAAAACATTGCAGACAATGCCATTGCGTACTTTCTACCGATAGTAGAACTGGTTAATCCTGCCATAATATTGTTTAAATTGAATTTTCACAAAGTTAAAAAAATGTTAAGCTATAGAAAAGTGAGAAATGTCAGAAAATTTCAGTTTGTAATCTTTCTAAATAAGAAATGTGAAAACTTTTCTATTTCAAGTGATATTCTTTGCCGCTGATCACTATTTTTTCAACATCATCAGAAATTATTTCTGTTTTAAATTTACGGATCCTCCTCGATGTTAAATAAGGTTCAATAACAAATTTTTCAACCTTTCCCAAATTAGGATTTGCCCTCATCAGAAACCGAACCTCATCCTTCGTTTTTACAGAAATAATTCTTTCTTTATAGTAGTGATGGACCAAAACCTCGTTTATTTGTGACGCTCTGTAATTCAACAAAAACCTCAACGCAACAAAAAGGATGATGAAATAAGAAACTTTAAGCACATTTTTCAAACTGAATGTAATCACTGCAAATCTTAAAAACCAAATAATGATAAAACCCACTGCCATTTCGAGCAGAGTCATTGGAATCATTCTGTAAAAAGCAAGATCGAGATTGGCAAAGAAATGTATCAGTTGTAAAGCGCGGGTTACCACAGTATCATAAAGAAAATTCAGCCAGCTAATTTGTACCGAAAATTCAATGAGTACCGTCATTAATAATGAAAAAATAATCAGAATTTCCGAAAACGGAATGACGATAAGATTCGCGACAATGGAAATAACAGAATACTGATGGAAATAAAAAACCACCAACGGCAGTGTAACGATTTGCGCAGCAATACTTATCGAAACCACATTCACCATAAGATTCTGAAATTTATTTTTGGGTTTGGGAAGGTATTTCAGAATCGGTTGATTCAGCCAGAAAATCCCGAAAACAGCAACAAAACTCAGCTGAAAACCCACATCGAAAAACTGAGTGGTATCTGAAATTAAAATCCCGAATGCCGCCACCGCCATCGCGTGAAGTACATCTGGCTTCCGCTGCAGCACCACAGAAAGATAATACGCCGAAATCATGATGCAGCTGCGCACTACAGAATTTCCGTAATCGATAAATATCGCGAAAGCCCAGATCAGAATAAGCGAAATAATTATTTTGTAATTCCTGAACCTGGGCGGAAATATGGGATTTAAGACCAGCAGAATAAGCCAGAAAATAATAGCCATATGCGATCCCGAGATGGCCAAAACATGCATCAGACCAGATTTTGTGAAATCTTCCACCGTTTCTGCATCCATCTCGGTACGGTCGGCAAGGATGATTCCTTTGGTAAATTCTCGCGTTCGTTTGCTTAAATTCGCGCTGTCGATTTTACTTAAAGTTGAAAGTCTTTTCTGCCGGATTTTTTCAGAAAAACTTAAATCATTTCGTAAACCGCGCTGAAAAGAATTCGGCAGATAGGCCTGAAAATAAATATCCTTCCGCGAAAGATATTTACCGTAATCAAACTGAAAATCACTGTAAGGTTTCTGAAACCGGTTAATGTAGGCTTCTGCTTTATAATAATGAAGAAAATCCAGATCAGCTTCAGATTTTGGGACGGAAAGCACACTCAGAAAAGGTTGTTTTCCTTTCCAGGCTGAGATTTCGTAACGCCTGTTTTTCTCGTTTGAATTGAGTTTTTTGGTAATTTTGAAAACGATAACTTCCTTGCTTTTCAGCTCAGGAAGAAAAGGTTTCTTTGAATTGAGAAAATGCCCAAAAATTCCCAATGAAAAGAAAAGAAAGAAAAGAGAAACATGCCTGATCCGATGAAAATAAAAATCTTTAACCAAATACAAAACAAGCATCAAAAAACTGAAAACCAGAAACATATAAATGTATTTGACTTCCAGTGAAACTAAGTCCTGCAGAAGAATCCCAAGAATAAAAAAAATACAGAGGATAAGTAGAGGCTGTTTGTGCAAAGCAATTTTTAGAGGTAAAATTATACATCTTTACCTCTACTGCGTACCGTAAAATCACCCATTTATGATAATATCGGCGGCGTGGTCGCTGGCGCCTCTCCCACCCAGTTTTTGGCGCAGAAATCCGAAATCATCAAGCATCTTCTGTCTGGCTTCCCCTGTTAAAATTGCGTTCAGCTCCTTTACAAGATTTTCAGTATTTAAATCATTCTGGATAAGTTCAGTCACAATTTCTTCATCCATGATTAAATTCACCAGCGAGATATATTTAATGTTTTTTACAACTCTTTTACCAATTTCGTAAGAAATCCGGCTGCTTCGGTAACATACAACTTCAGGAATGTTCAGCAATGCAGTTTCCAGGGTTGCGGTTCCGGAGGTTACAAGTGCGGCTCTGGAACTCCGCAGTAAATCGTAGGTTTTGTTTGAAACAAAATGAACATTCTCGTCTACATATTTCTCATAGAACGACTTTGGCAGACTTGGCGCACCGGCTATGACAAACTGATAATCCTTAAAAAACGGACGGACCGAAAGCATAATTTCCAGCATTTTAGCGACTTCCTGCTCTCGGGAACCCGGTAAAAGCGCAATGATGTCTTTACTGTTTAGGCCATTTTCTTTTTTGAATTTTTCTGAATCAATAGGCTTCAGATCCGAAATCGCATCGAGTAAAGGATGTCCCACAAAGTGTGCATCAACTTCATGTTTCCGGTAAAAATCTTTTTCGAAGGGAAGAATCACCAGCATTTCATCCACGTAATTCTTTATTTTCTCAACACGGCCTTCCTTCCACGCCCAAAGCTGCGGAGAAATATAATAGATAATTTTTATGCCTAAACTTTTTGCAAACGCTGCAATACGAAGGTTAAATCCCGGATAATCGACCAGAATAAGCACATCAGGACGATGAGTTTTAATATCCTCTTTACAGAATTTAATATTTTTAAGGATGGTTTTCAGGTTTTTTGCCACTTCCAGAAAACCCATGAAAGCAAGTTCTTTATAATGTTTCACCGGCTGAATTCCCGCCACATCAGCCATCAGATCGCCTCCCCAAAACCGGAACTCTGGGTTTGTATCTTTCTTTTTAAGAGATTTCATGAGGTTTGATGCGTGCAGGTCACCGGAAGCTTCGCCTGCGATAATATAATATTTCAAAGTGCTGGGTTTAAATTTTATGGAGTCTTCTAAAATAACTGAGTGCGTTTCTATGGCTTATTTTCTCTTTCACCTCATCAGAAAACAGTTCCGAAATTCTGCTGTTGATGGTTGAATACGCCGTTGAATCGCCAAATTCGGGGAAGAAAAACGGATATCTGTCCTGCTCAGGATGGGATTTATCATCAAAAAAATCGGCTCCAAAACAAAGATGGTCTTCTGCTCCAAGTTTTATGGCATGTTCGATATGACGGTAAATTTCATTGTGATTTTCGGGGTTTATAAAGTATTTCACAAAATTCAGTCCGATTAAGCCGCTGCGGTTTATAATTTCTGTTACAAGTTCATCGGGAAGATTCCTGTTATGATCAAAAACCGCCCGCATATTTGAATGACTTGCCAAAACCGGGATATCTAAATTATTTTGATCAATAAAATTTAAGATTCCGTACGCCAGTTGATCGCTGGTGTGGGATAAATCTACGGCGATTTTGCGGCCATCCAAATATTCAATCAAACGCTTACCGTCATCTTTAAGTCCTGCTTGCGTAAAATTTCCACCGCCAAAACGGTTCTCCAGATGATGTGTTAATCCTACATACATGATTTTCGCCTGAGAAATCAACCTATCAAGATTTTTAAATGCATCTTCTACAGGCTGATCTTCTTCGCAAAGTCCGGAGGCATTTTCCACCGCTGCAATAATTCCTAAACCTTCCTGAAGTTCGGCCTTTTCAGGATAAAATTCATAAACACCAGGAAGATTCAGAAGACTGCGGTAACGCTTAAGTTGTTCTCTAACCTCATCAACACTTCCTTTCGCTGTTGCGGAATAAAAAGCCATGACCTGCATTTTCACATATCCTGCAAAAAGTTTATCTACTGAACAGCGTACATCTCCAGTTGGAGAAGAATTGGGCTGCAGAAGATAAGCAGTAAGATCACAGTGAAGATCAAGGTTTACTTCCATGGTGATTTAATTTTGTTCGCGAAAATTAACGTAATTTTGTGTCAAAGATAAAATAAAAATGTCGGAAGAATTTGAAATCAAAAATAAAGTTGCAGACAGTGGTTTGGTAAATTTCGACCTTTCAGAACTGGTTCCGAAAGGCACACGAAAAGGGATCGATCTGAAAGATTTTCTCTGGGAAGGAATGATTCTTCGGGAAAAGGATTTCAGAGATAAAGTCGCTGCAATAAATCCGGAAGATTACCGGGAATGCTATGTTTACATTTATAATTCTGTGGATGCAATTGTGCCGCTTTGGGCCTATTTCCTATTGACCGCGAAAATTACCGACGAAGCTAAAAAAGTAGTTTTCGGTAACCGCGAGGATCTGGAAGTGTTGCTGATGCATAACGCAGTGCAGACTTTCGATTTTAAAAAACTTACGGACAAAAGAGTGTTGGTAAAAGGTTGCTCTGATGTAAATATCCCTGAAAACGCTTACATAGAACTTGTCGAACAGCTGAAACCCCTCGTAAAGTCACTGATGTTTGGCGAAGCCTGCAGCAATGTTCCTATTTTTAAAAATTAAACTTTAACAGTATTTTATTATTGTAAATATTCCTTATCGGAATAGATTTTGGTAACTTTGAGAATCTTCATTCAAGAAAACCAAAAAAATAAAATATGAACTTAATCGAATTAATTACCGGAAACGCCGGAAATCAGGTAGCTTCTCAGGCCGAAAACAAATTCGGCATCAGTAAAAATCAAATTATTGCACTTCTTGCGGTAGCTGCACCGCTGGTAATTTCTTATCTAAGAAAAAAATCTCAGGAAGATCCCAATGAAGCTGAAGCATTAAACAACGCGCTGGACAAAGACCATGACGGAAGTATATTAGATAATCCTGCCCAGGTTGAAGCCAGAGTTCAGGAAGGAGGCTCGATCCTCGACCATATTTTTGGCGGCCAGAAAGCTCAGGTTGAAAACCAACTTTCGCAAAACACCGGAATTTCGATGGATAAAATCGGGCCGGTACTGGCCATGCTTGCGCCACTGATCATGGGATACATCGGCAAAGAAAAACAGTCTAACGGAGTAAATTCCGGCGGCGGACTTGGAGATTTATTGGGCGGAATCTTAGGCGGTGCGCAAAACCAGGCACAAGCAGAACCATCAAACCCTTTGAATGATATTTTGGGCAGCGTACTGGGAGGCGGTTCTCAGCAGTCCTCGGGAAACCCGCTGAATGATATTTTAGGCAGTGTTCTTGGCGGCGGGCAACAACAGCAACAACAGCAAGGAGGCTTAGGCGGACTTCTGGGAAGTATTTTAGGCGGTAAATAAACCTGAATTCAAATAAAAAAAACCGAAGATTATTCTTCGGTTTTTTTTGTTTTCGCAGCTTTGGGTTTTGCTT
This sequence comes from Kaistella sp., assembly GCF_032060305.1. Classification (NCBI taxonomy): domain Bacteria; kingdom Pseudomonadati; phylum Bacteroidota; class Flavobacteriia; order Flavobacteriales; family Weeksellaceae; genus Kaistella; species Kaistella sp. The sequence continues at coordinate 14,241 of NZ_DAMBHK010000051.1, forward strand.
CTTTTGTCTCTGCTTTTTCAGCTTTTGGTTTTGCTGCAGCTTTTGGTTTAGTTTCAGTGGGCATTTCGGCATTTTCAGATTTCTCTGTAGGA
>NZ_DAMBHK010000051.1:14432-17079 GCF_032060305.1 Kaistella sp.
AGCTTTTGGTTTAGTTTCAGTGGGCATTTCGGCATTTTCAGATTTCTCTGTAGGATATCCCACTTCTTTTCTTACTTTAACTTTTGAATCTTTCTTCTCATCTTCATTCAAAACCTTTACCGGAATATTTTTAACGGATTTCGATTTTCGCGGCCTTTTTTTACCATAACTTCCTGCAGTCACTTTTCCGCGTCTTGATTTCTGATCTCCTTTTCCCATAATTAATACTGTTTTTTTGTTATTGATTTACACAAAGTTAAATAAAAAACACAATCATTGAAGCCTAAATTTTCATAAATTTTGCACTTTATTTCGTTTAGATTTTCGCCAGTTCCAGGGAGCAATCGGATCTTTATCCCTCCAAAGGCCAACTTTCTTTTTTCTTGCCGCTGTTTCCAGATCTGCATAGTTTGCACTTTTCGAATAGCGTTTATAATGCCACGCCAACCCATTGCGCACCAGTTCTTTGTTTAGGTTTTGGTTGTTATAAAAAATTTCACCAATCCATCTGCCGTTGCGGTCTTTCTTACCATTCCCGATAACTACAACCGTCTTCCCGAAACAAAAATCTGAAACAAATTGTTTTGCCCTGCTGCCAAATGGCTGATTTTTCTCCGGTGCATCAATATGTTCAAGCCTTACAACAATTTCCTTCTTTTCATGGAGAACAACAAACGTGTCACCGTCTTTTACACCAACAACTTTCGCCGTAATTTTCTGTGAAAAAACAAATGCATAACACAATACAATACATAATAAAACCAGTAACCTCTTCTTCATTTACAAAAATATATTGCAAAGCTACCTAAAAAATATCATCGTTTAAATGGCCGGATTGCCGACTACAATATGCTGGTGACAACTAAAAAAACTTTTCGTTCGAGAGGTTGAACCGTAGTTTTACCGTACCAAAGGCTAGTCAAAGTAATGTTTAAGTAATGTAAGAGTAATATTTAAAGAAGATAAAACTTATGTCTTGCTTAAACGGGAGAAAAACAATCTGAAAGACTCTGCCAACCCTTCGTTTAACAAAGATTTTCTCAATCAAAAATCATATCTTTGCACCTATTGAAATTGGACGTTCTGAGACTGCTGCTTTAATGCATTCCCGGCGTTCCTTACAATGATTAAACAACCAGAAACGACAAACTGAATATATGTTTAGAACACACACCAACGGAGAATTATCGCTTAAAAATCTTAATGAAGAAGTAACCCTTTCCGGCTGGGTTCAGACCATCCGAGACAAAGGATTTATGATCTGGATCGATTTACGCGACCGCTACGGAATCACACAGCTGGTTTTCGACCAAGACCGTTCATCTGCAGAACTTATGGACGAAGCTAAAAAATTGGGTCGCGAATTCGTAATTCAGGTGACCGGAAAAGTGATTGAACGTGTTTCTAAAAACCCAAATATCCCAACCGGAGAAATTGAAATTTTAGTTAAAAATTTAAAAATTTTAAATGAATCTCAACTTCCGCCCTTCACCATCGAAGACGAAACCGACGGTGGCGAGGAACTGAGAATGAAGTACAGATATTTGGACATCCGCAGAAATCCGGTAAAAGACAAATTGATTTTCCGCCATAAAATGGCACAAAAAGTAAGAAATTACCTTTCTGACCAAAATTTTATCGAGGTTGAAACTCCGGTTCTTATTAAATCAACTCCGGAAGGAGCGAGAGATTTTGTGGTTCCGAGCCGAATGAATCCGGGCCAGTTTTATGCGCTTCCGCAATCGCCACAAACTTTCAAGCAACTCTTAATGATTGGCGGAATGGACCGTTATTTCCAAATTGTGAAATGTTTCCGTGACGAAGATTTGCGTGCAGACCGACAACCGGAATTCACCCAAATCGATTGCGAAATGGCATTTGTAGAACAGGAAGATGTTTTGGAGATTTTTGAAGGAATGACCGCTACTTTATTGAAAGATATCACTGGTAACGATTTCGGAAAATTCCCAAGAATGACTTTCGCAGACGCCATGAAAAAATACGGAAACGACAAGCCCGATATCCGTTTCGGAATGGAATTCGTGGAAGTAAATGAATTGGTAAAAGGCAAAGATTTCAAAATTTTTGATGATGCAGAATTGGTAGTTGGAATCAACGTTGAAGGTTGCGCAGATTATACCAGAAAACAAATTGATGAGCTGATTGAATGGGTAAAACGCCCTCAAATTGGCGCTTCTGGAATGGTTTGGATTAAATTCCAAAATGATGGCGTTGTCACTTCTTCAGTAAATAAATTCTACGACGAAGATTCTTTAAAGAAAATTGCCGAAAAATTCGGTGCAAAACCGGGCGACTTAATGCTCGTAATGAGTGGCGATGAAAATAAAGTCCGCACCCAACTTTCTGCTTTGAGAATGGAATTGGGGAACCGTCTGGGTTTAAGAAAAGGAAATGAATTTGCACCGCTTTGGGTCATCGATTTCCCACTTTTGGAATGGGACGAAGAATCCGGAAGATACCATGCAATGCACCACCCATTTACCTCTCCAAAACCGGAAGATTTGGAACTCATTCATACTGAACCCGGAAAAGTTCGCGCCAATGCTTATGATTTGGTCTTGAACGGAAATGAAATCGGAGGCGGTTCTGTAAGAATTTTCGATAAAGATTTGCAGAGCAGAATGTT
>NZ_DAMBHK010000052.1:0-1656 GCF_032060305.1 Kaistella sp.
GCCATTTCGCTTACGAAAAAAGCATTTAATGAATCTTACGACAACAACCTGAGTCAACAGCTCGATCTGGAAGGAATCCTTCAGCAAGAAGCTGCGGAAACGGAAGATTTCCGCGAAGGTGTTGCAGCGTTCCTGCAAAAAAGAAAACCAAATTATCAAGGGAAATAGATAAAAAATGCAAGAACCAAGAAACGAAAACCAGAATCCTCAAATCTCGAATCTCAAACCTCAGATCTCAAAAGTAGGAATCATCGGTTCCGGAACCATGGGAATCGGCATTGCGCAGGTTGTGGCAACTTGTGGCTGTGAGGTTTTTTTGTATGATGCAAATGCTGCTCAAACAGAAAAATCATTAACAAACCTTAAAAAAGTCCTGGACAAATTGGTTGAAAAACAAAAAATATCTTCAGAAAAAAGCGAAGAAATTTTCAACAAAATAAAACCATGTACTGAACTTTCAGACTTTAAAAATTGCGATTTGGTCATTGAAGCCATCATTGAAAACAAAGAAATCAAAACCAATGTTTTTCAAAATTTAGAAAAAATTGTTTCGGAAAACTGCGTGATTTCGAGCAATACTTCTTCGATTTCGATCACTTCCCTATCATCAGAATTAAAAAATCCGGAAAGGTTTATAGGAATTCATTTTTTCAATCCTGCGCCGCTCATGCCTTTGGTGGAAGTTATTCCTGGACTTTTAACGGAGAAAACTTTAGCGAGAAAAATGTATTCTTTAATGGAAAATTGGGGCAAAACTCCGGTTATTGCGAAAGATGTTCCCGGATTTATTGTGAACCGAATTGCGCGTCCGTTTTATGGCGAAGCTTTAAGAATTGCCGAAGAAAATATCGCAACTCCAGAACAAATCGATGATGCAATGCGGACTTTGGGAAATTTCAAAATGGGACCTTTTGAATTGATGGATTTAATTGGAATTGATGTGAATTTTTCGGTGACAAAAACCGTTTATCAGGATTATTTTTACGATCCAAAATACAAACCGAGTTTGCTTCAGCAGAGAATGAGCGAGGCGAAACTTTTGGGCAGAAAAACCGGAAAAGGATTTTATGATTATGCGGAAAATGCGGAAAAACCTGCTCTAGAAAAAGACGACGAATTGTACCAAACCATTTTCAACAGGATTATTTCCATGCTCATCAACGAAGCTGTAGAAGCAAAAAGACTCGAAATTGCCAGCGATGAAGATCTAGAATTAGCGATGCAAAAAGGTGTGAATTATCCAAAAGGTTTACTTGCTTGGGGAAAAGAAATTGGCTACGAAAAAGTTTCAAAAACGCTTCAAAATCTTTACGAAACTTATCAGGAAGAACGTTACCGACAAAGTCCGCTCCTGAAGAAAATGTAACTGATAAAAATTAAAATTTATGAATCCAAAAATACTTCCGGCGCTTATTTCTGTTGTTGTTTCTTTCATCGTTCTTACTGTTCTCAGTTTTTTCATGACAAAATTTTTATTGAATTCTAACCAGGATTTTATGACATTTTTCGAGGAAAAATGGTTACTGACGCTGGCTATTGTGGTCGTTTTTGTAGGCTACAAACACTTTTTCAGCAACAGAAAATAATTTCATTAAACTTTTATTTAAAAATGACCCCACTCGAAACCGCGCAATATATGCTCAATCAGGACCATTT
>NZ_DAMBHK010000052.1:1756-12577 GCF_032060305.1 Kaistella sp.
ATTTAAAAATGACCCCACTCGAAACCGCGCAATATATGCTCAATCAGGACCATTTTTCACAATGGATGGGAATCAAACTGATTGAGGTCCGCGAAAAATATTGCTTAATAGAAATGCCGGTAAAACAGGAAATGATCAACGGATTGAAAACCGTTCACGGCGGTATTACTTTTTCCTTCGCCGATTCAGCACTGGCTTTTTCAAGCAACAATACCAACGAAGCTTCGGTCGCATTGAATTGCACCATTAATTTCGCCAAAGCCGTGAAAATAGGCGATATTTTGAGAGCAGAAAGCGTTCTAATTTCAGACACACGTAAAACCGGAATTTACGATATCAAAATCACCAATCAAAAACAGGAATTGGTCGCTGCTTTTCGGGGAACAGTTTATAAAATTGATAAGAAGGTGACGGACTTGTAATGGTACCAAATTTAAAATCTTCAGTATTTTAAAATCACCAAAAACTTAATGAAAGCCAATCAAAATGATCAACTTCAAAAAACAATTTTGAAGTTTTTTTTATTTCGATGTAACATATTTCCGAACTTCGTTGTCTTACCTATAAACTAAACTATGACTCACGCAATCTTTAAAGAAACGATATTCTGTCTCAAGGATGAGATGTATCGTTTTGCAAAAAGATTTGTGATGAGCAGTGACGAAGCCGAAGATATTGTACAGGATTTAATGATGAAATTCTGGCAAAAAAAAGAAGAATTGGCCACATTCGGAAACCTGAAATCATACGCAATGAAATCGGTAAAAAACGAATGTCTGAATCGGCTAAAGCATCACGATGTGAAAATGGGTTTTGCAGATTTTCAATTTCACCGTAGCGAGCTTTACCAAATCGAAACCAATAATTTGAAAGATCAAATTCTAGGCTTCATCAGGCAACTGCCGGAGAAACAAAAAACCGTGATTCACCTGAAAGATGTTGAAGAATATGAAATCTCGGAAATAGCAAAAATGTTGGAAATGGAAGAAAACGCAGTAAGAATAAATTTAATGCGTGCCCGACAAAAAATTAAAGAACAAATCACCAAATTGATGAATTATGAAAACCGACAAATCACAGGATAAATACGACGAAATCTTCCAAGAGCTCAGGGAAGAAAAGATGAACTGGGATTTCGAAGATTTCTTGGCGGAAGCTGAAAAAGAAAAAAAACTCACCACTAAAATTTCAGAAAAGAAAAGCGCGTCTTTCCCGAAATTTTATTGGATGGCGGCAAGTGTTGTACTGCTTGTTTCCATGCTAGTTTTCTATAAAACTTCCGACCAAAGTAAGATGGATGAACAAGATCAATTGGTAAAAAATGAAATCTTAAAACAAAAAAATGACTTCGGTAAAGGCAACGAGATTGTCGCGATCAATAACTCGAAAGATTCCCTTACAACAGCTTCTGATAGTTTGGTTACCGATTCAATATCCATCAACTATGGTGAAGATGTAATAGAAAAAATTCTTCCGAAAAGAGGTAGAATAAAAAGACAGGCGCGGCCGCAGTTTGTCGATAATTCCACACCTGAAAAATCTGCAACGGGCAAAACTGCCCAAAATCCCGAATACCAATCCAACTACGTGATTATCAACGGGCAAAAAATAGAAAACGAACAGGAAGCCATCGATCTAACGAAATATTCGTTCCGAATTCTTTCTGAAAACGTTTCTAAAACAGTAGCTTCAACTGAAGCAGTGAACAGCTTTATTAATGATTACTAAAATTTAAAATCATGAAAAAATTACTCTTAATATTCGCCCTTACTTTCTCGTATTTTATCCAAATAAATGCCCAGAAAGACAAATTAGATCAGCTCTTTGATAAATACCAGGAATCCGAAGGGGTTACCTCCATCAAAATTGCAAAACCGATGTTCAACATGCTCAACAAACTGAATATCAATGATTCCGAACTCGAGCAAATCAAACCTTTGCTCAGTAAAATTAATGGTTTACGAATCCTTATCGTAGAAAAACCGACCGCAGCAAACAATACGGGAAGCCAAAACAAAATAAATTTAGGCAATTTTCAAAGTCTTCAATCCGACATTAACAATTCCATTAAAAACATGAAATATGAGGAATTGATGACTGTGAACAGCAAAGACAATAAAATTAAATTCCTTTCTTCTGATGCAACCAACGGAATTTTAGACAATTTGCTTTTAAATATCAGCTCTGAAGGGAATACTGTTTTAATGATGCTCGATGGAAAAATTTCTATGGATGATGTGAACAAGCTGATCAACGAGACGCAAATATATGCAACGGGTGGATCGGATGGCAATAACTCTTCAACTTCATCCGGCTCCGCAAGAGAAGAAGTACGTAAAGTTGCCAGTTTCAGTGGCATTCAGGTTTCATCGGGCATCAATGTTTCCTTCACTCAGGATGCTCAACAAAAAGTGGTGGTAGATTCCGACAGACCAGAATTTGTAAAAACCGAAGTTGTAGGTGATATTTTGAAAATTTTTGTCGATAACAACAATAACCGAAATCTGAAATTCAAAAAACTGAGTGTGATAGTCTCTGCTCCGGAGCTGAGCAAAGTCGCGGTAAATTCAGGCGCACATTTTAACACCCTGAATACCGTAAAAAGCAATCATTTTCAGATTGCCGCAACTTCGGGAGCAAATCTGAAAGCTGACCTGGATACCAAAGGAAAAGTAGAACTCTCCACAACTTCAGGTTCAAACGTAAGGCTAAATGTAAATGCCGACGAGCTTGAAATGAGTGCGACCAGCGGTTCTTCAGCAACATTGTACGGAAAAATAAAAGAAACAACTTTCGATGTTTCCAGCTTGGCTACAGTGAACGCACAGGATCTGGAAACACAGAAATCACAAATCAACGCTTCATCAGCAGCAAATATAAAGGTGAACGCAAATGAAAACATTAATGTTACAGGAACCTCAGGTGCGAGTGTAAGATACCGCGGCAACAATAATGTAAAGCGTAATGCATCACTTAGTGGCGGAGCGTCCATGAAACCTTTGTAAAAACTTTCACCATGAAAAATTTGATCCTTATTCCGGTAGCTTTATTACTGCTGAGTCTGCAATCCTGCATCGTATCGAGCACACCAAAAATGGGCTTTTTCGATAATCCTCATTACGACTACGGCGGTGCAAAATTTACCAGTGTTAATGTACCCATGTTTTTCGCTAAACCTATCGTGAAAAAAGCTTTGAGACAAGATGGCGAAAGCGAAGAACTCATCAACCTCATCAAAAAAGTTTCAGATGTGAAGATGATGACCGTGGAAAATGGCAACAAAGAAATGTTGGGTGATTTTGCCAAATACCTTACTTCCAATAATTTTGAAGAATGGATGACTGTAAAAAAAGCTGATGAAACCATCAATTTCCAAGCAAAACAGAGCGGCGATGTGATCAAAAAACTGCTAATCACCGTGCATTCCGGAAATGAACTGGTTTTTGTAGATGTCACAGGAAAATTCACCCCCGATGATATCTCACGAATCATCAATTATTCTGAGAAAAATGATGTAAAAAAAATGACTTTTAAATAAAAATTACAAATGACAGCAACGCTCTTGCTGTTATTTTTTTGAAGATAACATTGCTTGATCGCTTTTTTTATAGCAAAGAAAAAACTCAATTTCGATTTTCCAAAAAAAAACCATAATTTTGCAAGAAAGTAAAGATGTCTATTCACAACAAAATCGTAGAAACTGCCATCACTTTCGATGACGTGCTTCTCATCCCTTCTTACTCAGAAGTTTTACCAAATCAGGTTTCCCTAAAATCACGACTTTCCGACAAAATTACGCTTAATGCGCCGATCGTTTCCGCTGCGATGGATACGGTTACCGAAGCCGAAATGGCCATTGCAATGGCGAGAGTTGGCGGAATTGGTTTCATTCACAAAAACATGCCCATTGCCGAACAAGCCGAGCAAGTTTACCGTGTAAAACGTTCGGAAAACGGAATGATTTCCGACCCGGTGACCTTATCTAAAGACCACACTTTGGCTCAGGCTAAAGAAATGATGACCAACTTCAAAATTTCGGGTTTGCCTGTGGTAGATTCTGAAAATAAACTCATCGGAATCATCACCAACCGCGATGTAAAATACCAGGAAAATCTTGACGTAAAAGTTGAAGAACTGATGACCAAAGACAAACTCATCACTTCCGATAAAGACACCAACCTCGAACAAGCTAAAGCGATTCTTCTCCAAAATAGAGTAGAAAAACTTCCTATCGTGGACAAAGAATTCAAATTAGTTGGTTTAATTACCATCAAGGATATCGACAATCAACTGGAATATCCGAATGCCAATAAAGACCATAACGGAAGATTAATCGTAGGCGCCGGCGTAGGTGTGGGTGAAGATACGATGGACCGTGTTGCGGCGCTGGTAAAAGCCGGAGTTGATATTATTGCTGTGGATTCTGCACACGGACATTCAAAAGGAGTTTTAGATAAAATTAAAGAAATCCGTACTGGTTTCCCAGATTTGGATATTGTAGGTGGAAATATCGTGACTGCAGACGCTGCAAAAGACCTCATCGAAGCTGGAGCAAATGTATTGAAAGTAGGTGTTGGTCCTGGCTCAATCTGTACTACACGAGTTGTTGCCGGAGTTGGTGTTCCTCAACTTTCTGCTATTTATAATGTTTTTGAATATGCTAAGACAAAAAATGTAGCCGTAATCGCAGATGGTGGAATCAAACTTTCCGGAGATATCGTGAAAGCCTTGGCTTCCGGTGCGAGTGCGGTAATGCTTGGTTCGCTACTTGCCGGAACTGATGAAGCTCCAGGTGAGGAAATTATTTTCCAGGGAAGAAAATTCAAATCATATCAAGGAATGGGGTCACTGTCGGCAATGAGACGTGGTGGAAAAGAAAGATATTTCCAAAGTGAAGCCAAAAAATTTGTTCCGGAAGGAATTGAAGGCCGCGTTCCTCACAAAGGCAAATTAGAAGAAGTTGTTTTCCAACTGACCGGCGGAATCCGCGCTGGGATGGGATACTGCGGAACAAAAGACATCGACACTTTACAAAAAGACGGCAAAATGGTAATGATTACCGGAAGCGGTTTGAAAGAATCGCACCCTCATGATGTTATTATTACTCAAGAAGCGCCGAATTATTCGCTGTAGAAATAAAAATATTTAAATTTAAAGTTGTCCGTTATTTACGGGCAACTTTTTTTAATAATAAATAGTTATTTTTACTTTAATGAAAAATTTAAAAAAATTATATTTATTAGTTCTGTTTTTTTTAATGATACAGTGCGATGTAGTTCCCAATTCTGGTTACAGAACAAACAATCCGGGTTCAGCAGATGAAAGCAAGGAATTCGCAGACCTGATGGAAAAAGACCAAACCGATAAAAACAAGAAAACCGCCGAAGTCCTCACCTACCTCCTCAACGATACAGATCCTGCCGATCCTTACACGGTTGCTGTCATCGACAACCTGTCGGGGTGCAATATCATCGTAAGGCTGGTAGCGGTAAAGGGAAATCAAATTTACAATCTGCCGGTTCCGAAAAACAGCAAAAATCATTTCAAAATAGCCAAAGGTTCTTATACGATGCGTTCTAATGTATGCGACTCCAAATATTATTCTCAAAAATTGATTAATGAGCCGCTTATTCTGAAACTTTCTGCCCACTGATTTTGCTAAATGAACCAAGAAAAATTAGTTCAGAAGATTAAAATGATAAAACTCATAAGGCATAATTTTCAGAAATGATTTAATTAGGATAAATTTGTCCTATTAAAAAACAACAAAAAAAATATTATAAATGAAACAGATTTTCACAACCTTTGCACTCGCCCTTTTAACCCTTCAGGCTTGCAAACAGAACCCGACCGATTCGGCACCGACCAATTCCGAAAATCCCTTGGAAATTAAAGTAAGCGGTGAAACAGAAACCCAACAAAAAACAAATCCACCAATGCTTCCGGGGGCAATCGGAGACCGCGCAGCTAAAAAAGTGATCGTTCATTTAGAAGCTACAGAAGAAGAAGGCGAACTGGCCGATGGCGTTACCTACAAATTCTGGACTTTCAACAGCACCGTTCCGGGAACTTTCATCCGAATCCGGGTTGGCGACGAAGTGGAACTTCACCTGAAAAACGCAAGTAACAGCGTAATGCCTCATAATATCGACCTTCATGCTGTGAACGGACCTGGTGGAGGCGCAGAAGCTACCAATGTGGCCCCTGGAAAAACCGCAATTTTTAATTTCAAAGCCCTTAATCCTGGACTGTATGTTTATCACTGTGCTGCTGCACCCGTTCCAATGCACATTGCCAACGGGATGTATGGTTTGATTTTAGTGGAACCTGCAGGCGGATTGCCAAAAGTTGACCGCGAATATTACATCATGCAGAGTGAATTCTATACCAAAGGAAAAACTGATGAAAAAGGTCTTCAGGACTTCGATCAGGACAAAGGGGTTGACGAAAACCCAACGTATGTAGTCTTCAACGGTAAGAAAAATGCACTGATGGGCGACAAAATGCTTGAAGCTAAAGTGGGTGAAACCGTAAGACTTTATGTAGGAAACGCAGGACCAAACCTTGCTTCATCTTTCCACGTAATCGGCGAAATTTTCGACAGAGTGTATGTTGAAGGTGGCTCCAAAATCAACGAAAACGTTCAAACCACATTAATTCCAGCTGGTGGAGCGGTAATCGTAGAGTTTAAAGTAGAAGAACCCGGCGAATATGTACTTGTAGACCACTCCATCTTCCGAGCATTCAATAAAGGTGCAATTGGAAAACTGAAAGTTACCGGAGAGAAAAATCCGCAGGTTTACAATAAAGTTCAATAATTATAAATCATCAATAAAAAAGAAACTGCTATGTACGCAATTTTAAAAACAGTCCTCTACTTCAGCGGTTTCTTTTTTATTTTACAAAGCTGCACAGAAACGGCTGCAGAAAACACCTCCAAAGAAGTAATCACACAAACAGAGGAAGTAAAAATAAATCCTGACGTGAAAATGGTTACCATAAAAGGAGGAAAATACCAGCCTTTTTATGGAAGCGACAGTGCTCTGGTAGAAGTTCAGGATTTTTTACTGGATGAAAGACCCGTTACCAACCAGGAATTTCTGGATTTTGTAAAGAAAAACCCCAAGTGGAAACGCAGCAATGTAAAAGCCATTTTTGCTGACGAAACTTACCTCAGAGACTGGCAGAATGACGAAACATTACCAAAAAATGCTGACCCTGATGCGCCCGTAACTTTTGTTTCCTGGTTTGCAGCGAAAGCTTATGCAAAAAGTGCCGGCAAACGCCTGCCTACCATGGATGAATGGGAATATGTCGCCATGGCCGACGAAGAAACTGCCAACGCCAGAAACAAACCGAATTATTCTGCACACCTCATCAATCTTTATAACGAAAAATTCAGGGAGCGGAACAAAGTAAAAATTTCAAAACCCAATTACTGGGGCGTTTACAACATGTTCGATCTGGTTTGGGAATGGACGGATGATTTTAATTCGATCATGACTACAAGTGATTCCAGAACCGGCGAGTACGATGACAAGGGACTTTTCTGCGCATCTGCTGCAACAAGTGCCACCGACGTGCTAAATTACGCTTCATTCATGCGCTATGCATTCCGATCGAGTTTAAAAGCGAATTATACCGTTGAAAACCTCGGGTTCAGATGCGCCAAAAACCTTCAATGAGATGAAAAATATACTGCTCTTCCTTTTTTCGGTACTAACCATTTTATCGTGCAAAGAAAATACGGAACAAACCGCTCAGAATAAAGAAAATGCGGATAGTTCTATCTTTTTACTGGATTCCAAATGGCAGAATCAGGATGCCGAGGAACTTCAGTTAAAAGATTTGAAAGGAAAGAATCTCGTCATGGTAATGATTTTCACCAGCTGTAGAACGGCGTGCCCTATTCTTGTTGGCGATATGAAGAAAATTCATGCTAAAATTGAAAAAAACAAACTGAAGGACACTTCACTGGTTCTTATTTCCATCGATCCAACCAACGATACGCCGGAAGTTCTGAAAAAATTCGCAGCAGAAAGAAATATGGATTCCCAACCGTGGATTTTCCTGAGAAGTGACGAAGAATCTACCCGCGAGTTTGCGAATGTACTTGCGGTGAAATACAAGAAAATTTCTCCAATCGAGTTTTCACACTCCAATATCATCAGTGTTTTCAACCGAAACGGCGAACTGGTAAGCCAGGAAGAAGGCTCCGGAATCAATTCGGACGCGGTCGCAAAAACGGTGAACGAACTTAAGTAATTTTTGAATGCGAATGTAATGGCATTCATTTTTGCTTTGAAACAGAAATACAGAACTATTTAACGCAATGCAGGGCTTTCATCACATCAATGTCCCGGCGTTCATTCTGCTTATCCAATTGATCGGCCTTTTCAAGCTCGATGCAAGCTTCTGGAATTCTGTTCAATTTAATATAAGCAAGAGATCGCCCATAGCTTGAATCTAAATTTTCTCCGCCAAATTTCACCATCATATCAATCGCATCTAAAGCCGCCAGAAATTCGCCATTTTCATAATACGTACTGGAAATCATATTGTAAATCTGTGGATTTTCGGGATCTGTAATCGTCATCTTCCGGAAATTGATGATTGCTTCGTCAAACTTTCCTTGCTTCCTCAAAACATTTCCCATGCGTAAATAAAGGCCTGCATACACGGGGTTTTTCTCCTGGGCTTTCCGGTAATAGGCAATCGCATCTTCTGAGTTTCCCAGGTGAAATTCGCAGTCGCCCAAAATGGTATAAGTTTCCCAGGTTTTTTCTCCTTTTTCTAATAATTTAAGGTAATTTTCTTTTGTCGTAACAAAATCTCCTTTGCTCAACGCGGATAATCCCTGCCGCTTGAATTCTTTTTTAGATTGCCCGAAACACCAAGAAATTGTAAGCAATACAAATAAGACATTAAATGCTTTTCTCATTGATTTTTATTTGTAATACTATAAAATTATTTACCGAGATTGTCTTTAAAATCCTCAATTCTCCAATTGGTTCCTGCATTTCCTTTTTCGATTTTTTCTTTGGAATATAAACGGAAATCGTTTTCTGTTTTTTCTAAAAGATAATCATAAGGACCCACTGACGAAATTAATTTCACCAAAACCGGAGAAATCTCCAGACAGATAAAAAGTCCCATGATGAAAGCTGCTGCGATGCCGATAATGGGAGTATTTTTTCCTAGCTCATCAAGCGCCTGCAGTCTTGCCGCAAACCCGTTGAATTTATCTTCGAAAGTTTCGGTTTTGTTTCTCTCCGTTTCTATATTGGTATAAACTTTAGAGATTTCTTTGTCTAAATATTCCAATCTTGGTGCGATCTGTTTTTGATAATTTTCCAAATCCTGGCGGCGCTGTTCTTTCAATTCAGATTTCCTTTTGGCATTGCTTCCGAAGCCCACTTTTCCTGATGTTAAGCCACTTTGTTTCCCTAAAATTTCTTTTTCGAGCTCCACAGCGGCAGAATCATATGATTTCTGATATGATTCAATTTTAGCAGAAATCTGTTTCTTTTCCGTTTCAAATGGTCCTGACTGCTGCAAAATCCTGCCGTTCATTTCCGCCTGCAGCTGGGTTTTATTTCGCTGAATAATGGTATTAAGCTGTTTGTTGACTTCCTTCTCAAATATTTTCAGTTCCAAAGGTTTGGATATGATAATTCCTAAGAATGTGGCAAGAATTAGCCTCGGAAGCGCCATTAAAATCTGATTCCACCAAGTTCCTGTTTTCTTAATGGAAGAAACGATGTAACGGTCAAGATTAAAAATCATCAACCCCCAAAGCAACCCAAATCCGGCCGAAACCCAAAGATCATCAAACACTGTAAACATCGCATAACCGGCAGATAAAGTTGCGAAAACTGCCGTAAATAAAACAATTCCACCGATACCTGCAAATTTGTTCCATTCGCTCGGCGTTTTTCTTAAGATATGAATATTTCCGCCAGAACAGACGAGCAGAAACTTTTGAAACCAATTCATTTTGTGGTTTACAGGACTTATATTTTGAGGTGCTTTTTGCATTGATTTAAAGTAAACGTTGTTATAATTTTATACAATTGGTCTTTGAAAATGAAGCATTGTTACAAATAGTATTAGGTTTTGCCGAGTAAAAATTATTAGATATACACAACACAATATTACTGATTATCAATTATTTAATAGTTATTAAGTAACAAAACGTCTGTAAGCAACCCATTAATTTCTCTTGAATTTGGCGATGATGCGCGCGGTTTAATACTGTCTTATGTTGAAGGATCTGCCGCTAACACAGCGGTTGCAGGAATATTTATAATGGATCCGGCTGATAAAAGGATTAAATTAAAGCTGGCAAATGGCATTTGACAAAATTTATCGGGCGCAGCACAAGTTACCTATTCAATTCTTAGTGCATCCAGTACTATTCAGGAAAATGCGACAGAACAGGTGATCATTGGTTTAACTTCAATAACTCCTAGGTTCCAGGCATTCTTGTGCTTTCGGATCCCAACAAAGCGATAATTTTACCAAAAGTACCTTCTCCACATCTAAATATTAAGAATCCGTCAGCTGGAATGATTGAATATGATTCCGCTGAGAAAATGCTGGCATTATTCAATGATACACAATGGGCATTTTGCAAGCCTTAGAAAATAATTTCTGCGAACACACTTCTCTTTCAACAGCTGTTGAAGAAATTTTTGGCAATAGAAAATACCGGTAGAAAATCATAAAACCGACTTTTATAATCTTAACCACGATTAAATTTAATACAATAATTTTCTAGTATTTGATTAACATAATATTTCAAATTAATGCATATATTTA
>NZ_DAMBHK010000052.1:12677-17066 GCF_032060305.1 Kaistella sp.
CAATAATTTTCTAGTATTTGATTAACATAATATTTCAAATTAATGCATATATTTATCGCGGAAAAAATACGCGGAGTTTGAAAGGCCTTTTAACCCCTTAAATGCATGCAAAAACTTCCGAAAAAGTTACTGATCAATTTAAAACTTACAATGACCCAAAATTCTACCTATTCTTACCGAAAGTTATACCAGAAACTTATACAACTCACCTTATTTTTATGCACTATTTTTATTTTCGCTCAATCTGCACCACCTCCGGTAGAAGGCGATTACCGCTCAAAGATTACCGGTAACTGGACTGAAGTCTCTACTTGGGAAATATACACATGTACAGGTGGAGTTTGCGCATGGATTCCCGCCACTACAGTACCTGGCGTTGGCACAACAGCTACGGCGCAGGGCAATTATAATGTATTTATTACGCAGGGTACTGAAGTAACGGTGAATACAAGCCAAACTTATTATTTCGGGAATTTGTATATACTGGCAAATACGCCGGTGGCTAATGTATGGTCATCTGTTTCGTCTGGACCGGATGTTGGGAGGATTAACTTAGAAAATGGGCCAGTTGAATTCAATTTATTGGGAGAAAATCAGAATATCTACATTTTTGGTGGTGTTTTCTACTTCAAAGCACTTAGCGCTTCACTTGGGTTAAGGAGCGGGAACTCTATTGTCATTACAGATTATAACGCTCTGGGCACCGAAAATGGTTTGGGATCCAATGGTCTGCAGCAATTGGGTATAACCTGTACCGGCGACCAGAAGATTAAATTTTATAACAGCGATGGCACCTTAGTAGAAACAGAGTATGGCGTTTGCGCTTCAAGTTCACCCTACAACTTTGTAAAGCTAAACAATTTTGGCGGAAGTTTGGCGGCTCAACTGCAACTTTATCCCCTGAAAGTTTGTGTAGGCGATACCAAAACCCCTGTTAATCTTACAGCCCACTATACCGGACTTATTCCTCCCGGGAAAAATGTTACTTACGAATTAAAACTGGAGAGCGGACCTGCCGGGTACAATTTCCCTACCCTTAATGGAAGTTTCGTAAGCCCAGGAAATGCAGCCAGTATTCCTGATCCTTCATTGGGACCATTTGCAATTGATGGCATATATACTTATTCCCTCACGGTATCTTATCCTTTTGATGACACTTCTACTTCGCATCTGATATCTTCTACCAGGTCAGTTACGCTGGAGGTAAGCCCTGCAGGCTCTATCAATTGTGCTTGTTATAAAGATCCCGTGATTGATACTGTAAATAAGTACCCAACAAAACTAGGCATTACTGCATTGGGAAGCGCAGGAGCAACATCAGGTACGCCGACCGATTTCTGGCCCGAAAAAGTACAGGGGGGACATATCGCTCTGGAGTCCCGACACAAAGGCTTCGTCATCAACAGAGTTGAAAATACAGGGGCAATCCTAATCCCGGTGGAAGGAATGTTGATCTTTGACATGAGCGATGGGCAACCGAAAATTTACACCATGAAATCAGGTGATACCACACCGGCCTGGCATACCTTCACTACCCCAACCTGCCCACCTTTTTAATTTTAAATAAGACATGAAAACATTTTTCACCCTATCAGCATTTTTATTTTCTACCATAGTTTTCGCACAGGTAATTATTAACCCTGGAACTAAAACAGAGGTTACCAATTCATCAGTTTCAGTAGAATTCGGATCACAAGAGCGAGGTATTATTCTACCGTATGTGGAAGAATCCGAAGCTTTAAACGCTGTTCCGGGAACTTTAATCATGGATTACAAGGATCGCATTATGAAACTGAAACTGGGTAACGGAGCTTGGCAAAACCTCACAGGAAATGCCAATAAAACCAACGGATTTGTCAATACACTTTTAGCATTTCAAGAAAATCCCAACACAAAATCGATCATAGGGCCAACAACGGTTCCACAGGCACAGGTTCCGGGGATTCTTATCCTTTCAGATCCTAATAAAGCAATGATTTTACCTAAGGTAGCGTCGCCGCATTTAAACATTAAAAATCCTGCAGCAGGAATGATGGTTTACGATTCCGAAAACAAAGTACTGGCAGTTTTCAACGGTACACAATGGTCTTTTTGGCAACCTTAGAACAGCAGTGAAATTATATAAATCTCTTTCAAAATTTTTGAAGGAGATTTTTTTATTTCAAACGCTCCGGATTCTGTTTCAGGAAACTGTCCCAACCGGAATAACTTTTCTCAGAAACCGCATTTCCCGAGTTGAAGTGATGACATACCGCCACCGCCAGTCCATCGGAAGCATCAAGATATTTGGTCGGAAATTCTTTTAAATTCAGGAGATTCTGCAGCATACCTGCAACCTGTTCTTTACTCGCATTTCCGTTTCCGGTGATGGCCATTTTTATTTTTTTCGGCGAATATTCGGTGATAGGAATGTCACGGTGCAGCGATGCGGCCATTGCAACCCCCTGCGCGCGGCCAAGCTTCAGCATACTTTGTACATTTTTCCCGAAAAAGGGAGCTTCCAGAGCCACTTCATCAGGATGAAACTCGTCGATCAGCGCTAAAGTTTTATCGAAAATAACCTTCAGTTTGGTTTCGTGATTTGGATATTTTTTAAGAATAAGTTCGTGAATGGAAATCATTTCCATTTTTCCTTTCACCACAGAAATAAGCCCGAAACCCATAATGGTTGTTCCCGGATCAATTCCTAAAATAATTTTTTCGCTTTGCATTGCCGCAAATTTAAACAAATCATCGCAACTTAAAAGCGATTTAATTTCCTCCGCACGGTTGATGAAAAATGTTTAATTTTAATAAAAAATATACAAAATGAACCGAAAAGAATTTCTCGCTACCACATTCGCAGCAGGCTTAGGATTGGCTTTTGTGCCGAGTCTGTTAAGCTGCAATTCATCAAAAATTGTAAGTCAACAGTTGTTCGAACCCTTGAAGTTAAGTGCAGGAAACCTCGCAAAAGTTCGTGGCAACGTCAGCAGATATACCAATAAAGGCGGAACGGTGGGCATTTTTGAAACCAAAGACGGATTTGTGGTGATCGATTCTCAGTTTCCGGATTCTATCCAACCTGTTTTAGACGGAATTTCTGGTAAAGGAAAACCAGTACTTTACCTCTGCAACACCCATCATCACGGCGATCATACTTCGGGAAACATCGCTTTTAAAGATCCAAACACCAAAATAATTGCCCATAAAAGAGTACCGGAACTTCAGCGCCTGGCGGCAGAAAAAAGCAACAAACTCGCCGAGCAGCGTTACGCCAGCATTCTTTTCGAAGACCGTTACAAAATTGATTTAGGAAACCAGAAAATCACCGGTTACCATTTCGGGAACGGACATACTTTCGGCGACGTTATGTATCATTTTGAAAATGATAATGTTGTACATATGGGCGATCTGATGTTTACCAACGTGATTCCTGTTTACAGAACAGCGGATGGTTCAGATTCACGGAACTGGATTAAAATTCTCGAAAAAGCGCAGTCGACATTTGATAATGATACGGTTTTTATCTTCGGCCACGGCAATAAACCGGAATTTACAACAGGCAACAAATCGAATTTAAAAGAAATGGCAAATTTTCTGGAAGCTTCCAATGAGTTTGTTTACGGCAATATGCTGGCCGGAATATCAACAGAGAAGATTCTTGAAAAACATCAGTTCATTCCCGGCTTTGAAAACAGAAAAACGCCTGAAAGATTCGCAGGATTTCTGGATGAACTCAGGAAAACACTTAGCTGATTATTTTAGTTCTGAAACGGCATTTTCAACGGCATCAATGATTTTTTTAACATCTTTATGAGGGTTAAAAATCACATTTTTTCCTTTTGATTCATCTGCAATATTCGATAAAATCACCACCGAAGTTTTGGTTTTCGGATAATAAATATTGAGCGACGGCGAACCTTTTACATATCCGGAATGAAAATAAGATTCTAATTTCCCTTCATTCATCATGATTCCGTACCCGTAACCAACTTTCCCCAAAATTGGATGAGCGGTTTCTGAGGATTTAGTTTTTAATTTTTCGAGCGTTGCTGGTTTAAGGATTTTTCCGCCGAAAAGTGCGGCATTCCACCGGTGCAGATCTGAAGCCGTTGATAAAATGCCGCCGGCTGCGACAGATATTTCTTTTGAAGCCAACCTTTTTGGCATATTTGCAATTTTTTCAAATCGTACAGCATTTCCCAGATACGCGCCAGCCAGATGGTTGCCTTCAAATAAATTTGCCGTGGAAGCATGCATCATTCCTATCCTTTCAAAAAGTTCTTTTGCATAGTGATCGAAAGTTTTTTCTGAAACCCTGGCTACAATTTCTCCCAAAAACCGATATCCTTTGTTGGAATAGTTAAAACTTTCACCGGGTTTCGACTGAAGTCCGCTCCCAAAATC
>NZ_DAMBHK010000053.1:0-16778 GCF_032060305.1 Kaistella sp.
TACTGCCAGATTCCAAAATGGAGAAAAAACATGATGAAAAACAGAATGATATAAAGGGTGGTTTTCTTAATTTTCATTGCAGATATAATATTGGATTTAAATTGTTTTGAATTATTTACTGAATTTTATTTTTTTGAATTGTCGGATTTGTCATCACGCTGCACGCTCTTAAGTTGCTGCAGCAAATTGTAGAAAGCGAGAAACATCCCTAAAAATCCAATCCCAACAGTTAAAAGATTGGTTTCAAACCCGAAATGATCATTAATTTTTTTGCCACCCCAAAATCCTAATCCCATGGTAGCAAGCATCTGAAAAACGATGGCTGAATAAACACCGTATTGCCGAAGCCCGTTTCTCCGGAATCTTTTCTCATCTTCCTGGCTGAATTCCTGCTGTGTTGGTTTCTCCTCAGACATTCTAGTTTTTTGCAAATCTAACCATTATCGACCAATTGAAAAATTTTGAATTTTAAATATCATCTAATTTCTGTATTTTTGCAACTCTTAAATAAAAAACGATGTTCAACAGTTTACAGGATAAGTTAGATAAAGCGCTTCATAATATATCAGGGCGCGGAAAAATCACCGAAATCAACGTTGCGGAAACGGTAAAAGAAATCCGCCGTGCTTTGGTAGATGCCGATGTTAACTATAAAGTTGCGAAAGATTTAACCAAAAGAGTTCAGGACAAAGCTTTAGGACAAAACGTTCTTACAAGTTTAACTCCCGGGCAGCTCATGACCAAAATCGTTCACGACGAACTTGTGGAACTCATGGGTGGTACGCAGGAAGGAATTAATCTTTCGGGCAAACCCAGCGTCATCCTGATTGCAGGTCTTCAGGGTTCCGGTAAAACAACTTTTTCCGGCAAGCTTGCAAATTACTTAAAATTAAAAAAGAACAAAAAACCTTTATTGGTTGCCTGCGACGTTTACCGACCTGCGGCAATTGAACAGCTGAAAATTCTTGGTCAGCAGACCGGAATTCCCGTTTATACCGAAGAAGGTGCTGTAAACCCGTCTTCTATCGCTGAAAATGCCGTAAAATTTGCGAAAGAAAACAACCATGATGTAGTAATTGTGGATACCGCGGGCCGTTTGGCTGTTGATGAGCAGATGATGAACGAGATTAAATCGGTTCATTATTTCATCAAGCCTAATGAAACCTTATTCGTGGTGGATTCCATGACGGGTCAGGATGCCGTGAATACTGCTAAAACCTTTAACGAAGCACTGAATTTTGATGGAGTTGTCCTTACAAAATTAGATGGTGATACACGAGGTGGAGCGGCTCTTACCATCCGTTCCGTTGTTGAAAAACCTATTAAGTTTATTTCAACCGGTGAAAAAATGGAAGCACTGGATGTTTTCTATCCGGAAAGAATGGCAGACCGAATCCTTGGAATGGGAGACGTGGTTTCCCTTGTTGAAAGAGCTCAGGAGCAGTTTGATGAAGAGGAAGCTAAAAAACTCCATAAAAAAATCGCCAAAAACGAATTCGGTTTTGATGATTTCCTGAAACAGATCAACCAGATCAAAAAAATGGGAAATATGAAGGATTTGATGGGCATGATTCCGGGCGTCGGCAAAGCCATTAAAGATGTTGATATTAATGATGACGCCTTTAAACATATTGAAGCCATTATTCATTCGATGACGCCGGAAGAACGAAGAAGACCTTCGATTATCAACACCCAAAGAAAAAACCGTATCGCCAGAGGTGCCGGAAGAAAAATTGAAGACGTAAATGCTTTAATGAAACAATTTGACCAAATGGGTAAAATGATGAAGATGATGCAGGGACCGCAAGGAAAACAAATGATGGAAATGATGAGCAAAGGAATGCCGAAAATGCCTGGAATGGGTGGTAATCTTTTTGGAAGATAAACAGCACTGAAATAAATAAAAATCCCGAATTGAATGATTCGGGATTTTTTGTGAGCTATTTTTTAATCATTAAAGTCGTAAACCTAAACCAACATTGAAGAGATTAAAATGAAGCTTTTCGCCTGTCGCGGGGCTTTTAAAAGCATTATTCAGCTGAAATGCGTACCGTGCCTCAATAAGCAGCCCTGAAAATAAGTCGGCGCCCAAGCCTACAGCCGCACCAAAATTTGATTTGTTAATGGTATCCGGCACATCATCGAGCCTGAAGGCGAACTGCGGACCCAACTGCACGTTTACTTTCGGCAGGAAATAAAATTTCATTATCACCGGAATCTGCAGATAAGAATCATCTTTAAATTTCACATAATTAACGGCCGGTTGCATTTTGGCAAATCCAGGAATTCCGAATTCTGTAAAAACTCCCGCATAATAACCTGCAGTAAGCTCATCAAAATCATCAGAAACTACAGCCGACGAAAATCCTCCGTTGATCCCAAATTTTACCTGAGCATTCGTAAGCCCAAACATCATCATGGCGAACGCCAATACTACTCTTTTCATAAATTTTTAATTTTCATCAAAAATATCAATTAAAACATCGACTACAAAAGATGATTCCGATTTTTTCCAGTAATATGACTTTTAAAATAAAAAAAAATCCCGCTTCTTACGAAACGGGAGCTTATAACTATAAGTTATCTTATTTTAAGAAAACAGTGAAACCTACGTTGATACCAAAAGTACCAACGGTAGTTTTATAATCTGTTCCCATTACAGTTTCTTTGTTAGAATATTGGTTGTATGAAGCTCCAAGATCAACTCCGATATTTTGGTTGATCAGATATACCAAACCGCCTTTTGCTTTCCATGCAAGACCATCAACAGTTTCTGATTCAGATTCACCGTCGTATTTTTCAGTTAATTTTGTTGATGCATAACCCACACCCGCACCCAAATAAGGGACAAGGTTAGTAGCCGATTTGAAATAATAAGTCGCTGTCGGCATTGCTGATAAAGTATTTACTGTATATTTATAATCGCCATCTTTTTGGCTCATTGAAACAAAACCTAAATCTAAACCTACAGCGAGTTTATCCTGTACAAAATACCCAACTGAAGGTGTTAAGGTAAATGTAGAAACAGAAGGTTCTGTAGAAGAACTATTTCCTTCTGAATACTTTGTTGATACATTATTAAATCCAATTGTTGTAGATCCACCGATTACCCAAGATCCTTTTTCAGTTTGTGCATTTACAGCCGCGAAAAGTGCTAATGCACCAACTAGCAATAATTTTTTCATAATTTTTAATTTAATTTGGCTGCAAAGATAAATTTATTTAACATTCCTTTAACATGACTTTTATCATGAATTACTCCTCTCTCTGTCTTTTCTCTTCGTTTCCGTAAGCGGTAATAATTTTCCGCACTACGGGATGTCTTACCACATCTTCTTCGGTAAGGTGTACAAAGCCAATTTCCTGCACATCTTTCAAGATTCTCATCGCTTCCTTCAAACCAGATTTTTGCCTTAATGGTAAATCGACCTGACTTGGATCGCCTGTAATGATGAACTTTGCGTTCATTCCCATCCTGGTAAGAAACATTTTCATCTGCGAATGGGTTGTATTTTGCGCTTCATCCAGAATAACAAAAGCTTCGTCTAAAGTCCGCCCACGCATAAATGCAAGTGGTGCGACTTCAATAACTTTTTTTTCGATAAAACCCTCCAGTTTTTCGTGAGGAATCATATCGCGAAGTGCATCGTAAAGCGGCTGTAAATAGGGATCCAGTTTCTCTTTTAAATCTCCCGGAAGAAATCCCAGACTTTCGCCGGCTTCTACCGCAGGACGTGTTAAAATAATCCTTTTTACTTCCTTATCACGCAAAGCCCTTGCTGCCAATGCTACGCTGGTATACGTCTTTCCCGTTCCGGCCGGTCCAATCGCGAACACCATGTCTTTTTTCTCAGACTCTTTTACCAGTTTCTTCAAATTGGTGGTCTTCGCTTTAATAATTTTACCGTTTACGCCTTTTACAATGATATCCTGATCGAAAACAAGCTGTTTTTCGGTTTCATCTTTAATATTAAGAATGTTTTCAATATCCTTTAAAGTGAGTGAATTATTTCTGGAAATAAAGCTCACAATATCATCCAGCTTATTTTTCAGTACATCCAGCGTTTCATTGTTCCCAATCGCAAAAATAAAATGATCGCGCCCCGTAATTTTCAGGGTTGGAAAAGTGGATTTTAGTAAATTAAAATATTGGTTGTTGACTCCGTAAAAAGTCTTGGCGTCAATGCCTTTGATTTCATAATTGAGTTCGAACATTTATCTCTTGTTTGATGTTAATTATTTTCTCTAAAAATATCAAATATATTTTAAAAATAGCGGATTTTGTTTTTGATTATCGGCCCAGAATATTTTTTTTTGCCCTAAATTTGCCATTCCCGAAGAAATACAAATGCCGGTTATTACTTTCACCTCAGATTACGGATTGGTCGATCACAGAGTTCCCGCTGTGAAAGGAAAAATCCTGAGCTTAAAAGAAGACGCTAAAATTGTTGATATTTCCCACGAAATACAGGCCTACAACCTGTTGCAGACCGCCTATATCGTAAGGAACGCCTACTCTTTTTTTCCTGAAGGTACCGTACATATTATTTCCGTAGACAGTTTTTATACCAAAGACCGAAAATGCATTCTCTATAAGGCCGACGGGCATTATTTTATTGCTGCAGACAACGGTGTGCTGAGTTTAATTTTTTATGACATTAAACCGGAAGCAGTTTACGAAATCACCTTCAACAACAGGTTTGATGATGAAGTGAAATTTACTTCTACCGATATTTTTGCGCCTGTTGCGGTTCATCTTCAAAAAGGTGGATTACCAGAGGTAATTGGTAGAAAATTTAAATCTCCTAAACAACTTTCGTTCCCCAGACCGGTATTCAGTGAAAACGAAAAAATGATTATCGGAGAAATCATGTATATTGATAATTTCGGAAATATGGTTTCCAATATCAGTAAAAAGTTATTTGATAAGCACAGTGTAGGTTTTAATGGTTTTATCTTAAAATTCAGAAACCTTGCGCTTACCAAAATTTACAACCAGTACACTGATTTTATAACAGATTGGGAGTTGGAACATGAATATCACGGCAAATCTGCAGCGATTTTTAACGATGCCGGCTTGCTTGAACTTACCATCTACAAAGGAAATAAAGATAACGGAGCCAAAACCCTGTTCGGAATGAAAGTGGGCGAAAGCATTTATATCGAATTTTACTAAAGATTCCGAATCTTGATGATACAAAAATAGCCGGCTTTTGCAGCCGGCTATTTATATCATTATACTATGTAATTATCTGATTACTTTCTTGGTTACTGTTTCTTTCGACGTTTTAACGCTGATCACATAACCACCCTTCGGGCTGGCTGAAAGATCGATTTTCTCTTCGCCTGCATTTAATTTCCCTGAAGTTTTTACCAGTTTTCCAGAGGCATCAAAGACAGAATAAGACTCTATTTTGTCCTTAGCTTTTACAGTGAAGATTCCTTTAACAGAAGTTTGGGCAATACTTACACCGTCTGTAGCAGAAACTTCTCCGGTCGCTAAAACATTAACACAATCCAGTGTGGCACTCCATCCTGTTCCAGTAGCACCGGCATCAGAAATAAATCTTACTGTAATTGCTCCGCTTGCATGCGTAGATTGGAACGGTCCAGGAATGGTGTTGCCCGTAATCTGAGTTGCACCAGTGAATCGTGGAGAACCCGTGTTTGGTCCGTTGTAAATATTCATAAAGTCATATCCAGTTTCCAAATCGAACTCTGTAAATGTAATTTTAACCTTATCTGATGGATTGGTCGGATAGAAAGTTTTAATGATTGTTTGGTTATCCCCATAATTCGCATTTGCTCCTCCCGGATCTGTAAACAGTACTCCCGAACACCAGTTAGCATCAGTTAGTATTAACTGTTCGAAAGAAAACGCCTGAGGTCCTGAACAATCTGTACCTACAGAAATTTTATAATAAATCCCCGGCTCAAGATTGGTGAAATTCAAAACTTTGGTATTGGTTGTTCCGGATTGAATCACCGTTCCATCCATTTTCGCCAGCTTATACTTCCAGCTGCTTCCGGTGTTATCAACAATCGTTGCAGTCACCGAGTTGGTCGTAAGATTAGAGACTGTAAGGCCTGTAATCGTAAGGGCGCAGGACGTTACACAGTTTGTACCCAAGCATCCTTTAGAATTTACCGTATATCTAATGAGTGCACCAGGCTGTTCCCCAAATCCGTTAGCAAAATTAATCCCCACTGACGGAACAAGATGACAATAACTCATAATCGTTCCTCCTGTACCTGTAGGAAGCGGACCTTCGCAACCTTCGTTATTGCCAGAAGCCGGACCACAGCCATCGATCGCTGTATCATTACCGTTCCATCTACAGGCGTGTGTATGAGGTGAACCCAGATTATGACCAATTTCGTGAGTCATCGCTTCAATATTCCATGAATAAGTTGGAACATTCTGGTAACTCAGGTTCACACCGGAATAAGAATATTTATAGGTGGTACAAAGTGCATTTACCCAAGCAATACTTGTTGTCGCAGGATTTCTTAAAAGCTGCGCAATATCCCCATTGAATGTTGGGCGGCCAGTTCTGAACTTATTTAAAATTTCAGACGGTGTACCGGTATAAGGGTCGGTACTGGTCCATACAAAAACCTCGCTTAATGCTACAGTAATTCCGTCGTTTGCATAAAGTGTAGAAACATTGTTATGCATTGCTGTAACCCAGTTTGTAGTCTGTGAGACACTAGATCCATTCAATGAATAAGGACCGAATCCTGCTTCGTAGTAAATTCTCACGCAGTTATCGGTTTTTTTATCCGTCATCGTTTTAGGATTGTAAGAAGGACCGGCCACTTTTTGATTTTCAAGAAGTTCATCTGCAGAACAGGTAAACGGATTTTCTCCCTTCAACTTCTGATCATTATAGGAAACGAAATCTTCACTGTTTTTCGCTTTACCGATAACAATGTTACCGATATTTTTAACCGAAGTTACCCCAACCACATCATCATTAAAGAAGCTTAAAGCCACGAGAGACTCATTATCACCCTTTACAATCCCGTGATAGTAGGCACCCGGAGTATAATTTGCATAACCTTTATCTGTATTGATTTTAAAATCGTGAGTAAAGAAATTGTTTCTCACGAGTTCTACAGTAATGTTTTTTCCTTCGAAAGGAAAACTCATTTCCATTGCTTCAGGTCTTTCAGAGTTAATTCTTTGCACCTCTGTTTTATTAAGCTTCATCACGGTAATGCCGTCAGCAGCAGATTGGTACATGGCCTGTTTTTGAGCAGAGGGATCTACTGTAAACAAGTTGTACTTCACAAACGTTTTGTTTGCAGCTTGCACATTTTTAACCTTCTCGGCAATAGGTTTTAAATTCTGCGAAAAACCTAAAGAGAAAAATGCCAAACTGAAACACAATTGGAAAATTCTTTTCATAATTATTAGGATATATAATTTTAATATACAAAAAAACTAAAAATTAATGAGATAGGATAGGTAAAAAATAATTTTAACACAATAATTTACACTTATGTTCTGTTAGCTTTTGGTAATCGTTTTAATCCGTTATCTTTGCAGCTAAATTTTTCAGATGCTTTACACCATTCTCAAAGCTTTTCACATCATTTTTATGGTCAGTTATTTTGCAGGGATTTTCTATCTCGTGCGGCTGTTTGTTTACTATAAAGATACCGATGAGTTTGAGACTGGAAAGAAAGAGATCCTCCGCGAACAGTACGTTTTTATGGCCAGAAGATTATGGAATATCATCACCGTTCCTGCGGGCGTTATTATGCTGGTAACAGGTCTTTCACTTATTTATCTGAATTTTGGATTGATGAAAACACCTTGGTTTCATCTAAAACTGACTTTCTTAATCGGACTTGCATTTTATCATTACTGGTGTTGGAAAAAAGTCCTCCAGATGAAAAATTTAAAAGGAGATATTTTACCCATTAAAAATATCAAACTTCGGCAAGCCAATGAAATTGCGACGTTTATTTTATTCCTTGTCGTTTTCACCGTGATTTTGAAATCCTGGGTACTGGAATACTGGTGGCAATTAATCACCGGATTTTTCGTTTTGGTGCTTGCAATTATGCTTACCGTAAAATTGGTTAATAAAGCGAAGAAATAATACTTTTTACATTCAAAAAAGGATGACAGCAATTTTTAAAAAAGAACTTTGGAGTTATTTCGGCAACTGGAGTGCCTGGCTCATTATCGCCGCTTTCAGTTTAATAGGAACCCTGTTCCTGTTTTTCTTTGAAAACGATTCTAATATTTTCGACATCGGAACCGCTTCTTTACAAAGCTACTTCGTGCTCGTACCCTGGCTGCTGATGTTCATAATTCCTGCAATCTCAATGAAAACGATTGCTGAAGAGCAACAATCCGGAACTTTGAACTGGCTTTTCTCGCAGCCTGTGAAAATTTCTGAGATCATTTTGGGGAAATTTTTCGCAGTTTGGTGCGTTGGGATCCTTTGCCTGTTGCCTTCAGTCATTTATCTTTATACCGTTTATGTGTTAGGCGTACCTGCCGGAAACATCGATCTGGGCGCGACTTTTGGGAGTTATTTTGGCTTAATTATTCTTACTGCAGCCTTTTCCTCAGTTGGAATTTTAGCCTCGTCGCTTTCTCAAAACCAAATTATGGCTTATCTGTTAGGCGTTTTCATGTGCTTTATTCTTTATTTCGGGATCGAGCAATTGGCCAGTTACAAATTATTGGGAGGTACAGATTATATCCTTTCAAACCTTGGATTTTACAAGCATTTTCTGGCCTTTACAAGAGGCCTGATAGACACCAGAGATATTTTTTATTTCGTCTTCGTTGTCGGGATCTGCCTTGTTTTAGCTAAAATTTTTGTTGAAAAGAAAAAATAAAAGCGTTTTTAGAAAAAAATGAACAAAAAATATATCATATACATCATCACGGTTGCAGTACTGCTTCTTGGGATTTTCGGAGTTTTCTCAAAAAGGTTCGATCTCACTCAGGAAAAACGCTACACTTTATCTGAATCTACGGTAAAAATCCTGGAATCGGTAAAAAAACCTTTAACAGTAGATGTTTATCTGGAAGGCGATTTCCCGGCAAGCTTCCGTCAGCTGCAGAACGAGACCAAATTTATGCTGGAGGAATTCAGAAAAATCAATCCCAAAATCGATTATAAATTTATCGATCCCATTAAAACCAAAATGTCGCAGGATACACTTGCGGCAATGGGTATGCAGCCTTCTATTCTTCCGGATATTAAAGACGGCAAAATCTCCGAAATCGTTATGTTTCCGTTTGCCACGCTTAAATACAACTCCTACGGAAGTTCAATTACGCTCATCATTAACCAAAGCGGAATCGATGCTTCGGAACAGCTCAGCAAATCGATCGAAAATTTAGAATATAATTTCGCTTCAAATATTAAAGCAATTACCGAAGACGAAAAGAAAAATATCGGAATTCTCATCAATCAGGACGAATTAGGACCCGAGCAGTTTCAAGGTTTTATGGAAATGGCGCTCGAAAGTTACAACGCGGGTCCAATTATTCCCCAAAACCAAACCGAGCTTTCTTTAGCCGATGTTCCTAAACTGAAACAAATGCACGCCTTGGTCATCGCAAAACCAAGGAAAGCTTTCACTGAAAACGAAAAAGTTATCCTCGATCAATATATCATGAACGGCGGAAAAACCCTGTGGATGATCGATGCCGTGAATGCGGAAATGGATACGCTTTTTCAGTCAAAAAAAATCATGGCTTACCCTATGGATACCAACCTTACGGATTTCTTTTTCAACTATGGAATCCGCATAAATCCGGGGTTGGTGAAGGACATGAAAAAATCTGCACTCATCCGAATTGTTTCCGGTGAAGTTGCAGGCAATCCACAGTTCAGCAGTTTTCTCTGGCCTTATTTCCCGCTCGGAATTGCCGAAACCAAAAATCCCATTACCAAAAACATCAATCCGGTGAAATTTGAATTTCCTACTTCGATTGATACCTTGGGAAGAAAAAACATTAAAACCCGCGTACTTTTTGAATCCAGCGAAAGAACAAATGTAAAACAGGTCCCTAATTACGTTGCATTGGGTGAAATTGTGCGGGCAGATTCTTTAAGCGAATTCGACAAACCTACTACACCTAAAATATTTGCAGTAAGTTTAGAAGGAAAATTTACCTCCGCGTATGCATCCCGAAGCGAACGAAACGCTTATCCCGGTTTCAAATCGCAAAGCAGTAACAATAAAATGATCGTGGTTGCAGACGGTGATATTGGTCGAAACCAAGTTTATAAAGGAAAACCTTTGCCTTTGGGAGAAGATCTGCTGACGAAACAAACTTACGGCAACGAGCAGTTTCTGAGAAATGCACTGGATTTTCTCTTGGATGATTCTAATTTAATGGAACTCAGAAACCGAAATATCGAAGCGCGCCTGCTCGACAGACAAAGAATTGATGAAGAAAGATCCAAATGGCAATGGATCAACCTGCTGATTCCCATTGGAATTATAGGTCTTTTGGGAGGGTTTTTCTTCTGGCTCAGAAAAAAGAAATTCGGATAAATTTTCATTTAAAAACAATAAAAAACGGTTTCAGGATTTGAAACCGTTTTCTCTTTTAAACATCTTTAATAAAGTCTTCGTATTCGTAATAAAACCGTTCAAAACCGTCCATCTTTTCTACAAAAAATTCGAAAATTTCCTGCCAGGAATTTTTATTAAATATGGATACATTTTCTTTCGTTACCCAAATTCGGGAAATAACTTTCCCGTTCTCCATCGTGTAAAATTCATCTTTTTGAATGTCGCCCACTTCTTCTTTCAGCATTTCTTCCAAAGACCAAATCTTTTCGTAATAAGCATTGCGAAAGAGTTCATCTTTCATTTCAATATCGATTGAAACCTCTGCTTTTTTGTTGTCTGCGTAAAATTTCAGCGAAAAATCTTTAATTTTAGTGTCATATAAAAGCCATTTTCTGGGGAAACTTTTCCCAAAAGCAATCCAAAAATCTTTTTTAAGCTGCTGCGCCTCGTGTTTACTGAACATATTGAAACTAAATTTATGCGAACTTAAACTATTTTTTCAAATTTTACCTCAGAATTTTATCTCTCAGGTTTTTATTACTTTTGCTGTATGCTATCCAAAAAATCGCAATACGCTTTGAAGGCGCTTTCTTATCTTGTTGAAAAACAGCAGGAAGGCCCAATTCTGATTTCAGAAATTTCGGAAAAGAAAAAAATTCCGCTTAAGTTTCTCGAAAATATTCTTCTTGAATTAAAAAAAGCCGAAATTCTCGACAGTAAAAAAGGAAAAGGCGGCGGTTATTTTCTGAATGTAAATCCTCAGGATATTTCTCTAGCCCGAGTTATTCGCCTGCTCAACGGACCCATCGCTATGCTGCCTTGTGTAAGCCTAAATTTCTACGAAAACTGCCTGAACTGTAATGAAAATCACTGCGCCCTACACGATGTTTTAATTGAAGTGCGCGATGCTACTTTGGCTATTCTGGAGAAAAAAACGCTTATCGAATTAAAAGATTAGCTTTTTTTGCTTTAATAGTCTACCAATTTTGTAGGTTAATAATTATAAAGTAAATTTGTGGCAACTTATACTATTATATGCTTTCACAAGAAGATCTTCAGCACATCGAAAATTTATCCGCAGAAGAAAGCCTGCGTTTTATTTCCGAAAAATTTACTCAAGGCGCAGTTTTCTCCACTTCTTTAGGTCAGGAAGACCAGGTTATTACCGACATTATCTTTAGAAATCAGATGAATATTAAAGTGTTCACTTTGGATACCGGAAGGCTTTTTTATGAGCATTACGAACTGCTTTCACAAAATAACGCCCGCTATAAAACCAAAACGGAAGTCTATTTTCCCGACACGCAGGATGTGGAAAAATATGTGAACGAAAAAGGAATCAATGCATTTTTTCATTCCGTAGAAAACCGGAAAGAATGCTGCTACATCCGCAAAGTAAAACCCCTAAACCGCGCTTTGGAAGGTGCTAAAATTTGGATCACAGGTTTACGGAGCGAACAGTCCGAAAACCGCGAAAACATGAAAATGCTGGAATGGGACACCGAAAAAATGCTTTTCAAATTCAATCCGCTTATTCACTGGACTTATCAGGATGTTTTAAATTATATTGAAACCCATAATGTTCAGGATCTTCCACTTCATAAAAAAGGTTTTATCAGCGTGGGTTGCAAACCCTGCACCAGAGCCATTACTGATGGTGAAAACCCGAGAGCCGGCCGGTGGTATTGGGAAGAATCACAAAAAGAATGCGGATTGCATTCAAAATAATTCTTTCAGTTTTTAACAGAATTTTTACAACAAACTTTTACAGTTGATTTTATGAGCAAATATAAATTAGACTATCTTGAACAGTTAGAAGCCGAAAGCATTTTCATCATGCGCGAAGTAGCGGCACAGTTCGAGAAACCTGCATTACTTTTCAGCGGCGGAAAAGATTCAATCACCCTCGTGCATCTTGCTAAAAAAGCCTTTGCACCGATGAAAATCCCCTTTCCGTTGGTTCATATTGACACCGGACACAATTTCCCGGAAGTATTAGCATATCGCGATCATTTAGCCCAAGAAATCGGTGCTGAACTTATTGTAAGAAAAGTTGAAGATACAATTCGCGAGAAAAAGCTCACCGAACCAAAAGGTAAATTTGCTTCCCGAAACTGGCTTCAAACCCATACTCTTCTGGATACGATTGAAGAATTTAAGTTCGACGCCTGTATAGGCGGCGCGCGGCGTGATGAAGAAAAAGCCAGAGCCAAAGAAAGGTTTTTTTCGGTGCGCGACGAATTCGGTCAGTGGGAACCTAAACTGCAGCGACCTGAATTGTGGAACATCTATAACGGAAGAATTCACAAAGGTGAAAATGTAAGGGTTTTTCCCATATCTAACTGGACCGAACTTGATGTATGGAATTACATCAGAAAGGAAAAAATTCAGCTTCCTTCAATTTATTTCGCTCATCACCGCGATGTGATTGAACATGAAGGACAGTTAATTGCTGTTTCAGATTTCATTCAGATAGACGAAAATGATACCATCACCAATAAAAAAGTGCGGTACAGAACCGTTGGCGACATGACCTGCACAGCCGCTGTAGAAAGCAATGCAGCAACGCTGGATGAAGTGGTAAACGAGATTACAGCTTCCAGAATTTCAGAGCGTGGCGAAACAAGAATTGACGACAAAGTAACCGAAGCCGCCATGGAAGACCGAAAAAAAGGCGGTTATTTCTAAATTAA
The DNA here is from genome assembly GCF_032060305.1 of Kaistella sp. Classification (NCBI taxonomy): domain Bacteria; kingdom Pseudomonadati; phylum Bacteroidota; class Flavobacteriia; order Flavobacteriales; family Weeksellaceae; genus Kaistella; species Kaistella sp. The sequence goes on from NZ_DAMBHK010000053.1 coordinate 13,251, forward strand.
TTTGCCAAAAAATCTCACCGTTCTTTCTCAATTATTACTTATACTAAACATGGATATATTAAGATTTATTACCGCCGGAAGCGTTGATGACGGAAAAAGCACCTTAATCGGAAGACTTCTTTACGATAGCAAAAGCATTTTGGTTGACCAACTGGAAGCCCTCGAAAAACAGTCTAAAAACAAAAACGCCGACGGTATCGATCTGGCGATTCTCACCGATGGTCTACGGGCAGAAAGAGAGCAGGGAATCACTATTGATGTGGCTTACCGTTATTTTTCTACCCCAAAACGGAAATTTATTATAGCAGACGCTCCAGGCCATGTTCAGTATACCAGAAACATGATTACAGGTGCCTCCAATTCTAAGCTTATCATCATTCTAATAGATGCGCGGCAGGGAGTCATTGAACAGACAAAACGCCATTCCATCATTGCATCGCTGCTGAAGATGAAGCATGTTGTAGTCGCAGTAAACAAAATGGATCTGGTTGATTATTCCGAAGAAGTTTTCAACAATATCAAAAAAGATTACGCAACAGCGGCGGAAAGTTTAGGCCTTAAAAACGTATCCTACTTCCCTATTTCAGCTTTCAATGGCGATAATATTGTGGAAAGATCGGAAAAAATGCCTTGGTTTAAAGAAGAACCTCTTTTGTCATTTCTCGAAAATGTTGAAGTGAGCGATGACGTAGATTATGAAAGTTCAAGATTCCAGGTTCAGTATGTCATTCGTCCACAGACAGAGGAACTTCATGATTACCGCGGATATGCAGGGCAGGTTATCTCCGGAACTTATAAAAAAGGCGACAGAATCACCATTCTTCCGGAAAATATAGAAACTACCATTTCAAAAGTAGAAACAGGCGGAAAAGAAGTGGAAGAAGTTTTCGCGCTGCAACCTGCAGTTCTGCATCTTGAAGACGATATTGATGTGAGCCGCGGAGATTTCTTCGTTAAAACCGATAACCAGTTAAAAGTTGAAAATGAGTTCGAGGCTTTGGTTTGCTGGCTCGACAAACGTGAACTGAACGAAGGAAACAAATATTTTATTCAGCACAAAAGCCGACTTATGAAAACTATTGTAAAGGAAATTGAATATAAAATTGATGTCAACACTTTACAACAAATCCCTACGAAAGATTCCGTAAAACTGAATGAAATTGTAAAAGTAAGACTAAAAACCGCATCACCACTGGTTTTTGATTCTTTTGAAAAAAACAGCGCCACCGGCAGCGCAATTCTGGTAGATGAAACCAGTAATTCTACTGTAGGTGCAGTAATGCTTCTTTAGATTTTAAAAAGTTGAAAAAATTTTCTTGTGAATACCTCACCGCATCTTTTTAATGTCTATCGAAAGTAAAATACATAACAAATCACTCAGCGTTTTCCTGAATCTGGAAAACCTGAAAGTACTTATTGTAGGCGGTGGCAACCAGGCGCTGAAAAACCTGAATTTACTTATTGAAAGTTTTCCGAACACCCAGATTAATCTTGTTTGTGAAAATATTTCAGAGAAAATTAAAGACTTTGCAAAAAATCATGAGAATATAAGACTTCATGAAAGACGCTTCTTTGAAGACGATTTTTACAATTCCCATATCGCTTTAATTACCGATTGCGGAGTCGATTTTTACACAGAAATCATTGATATCGTTCAGAAGAAAAACATCCTGATCAGCATCGCCAACAAACCGGAATTAAGTGATTTTCAGCTGGAAAGTTTTATTTCAGATAGAAATAAACTTCCACCAGAAGAACAGAAATCGAAATGGCAATATTCCAAAGACGCTAAAAAATACAGAAGACTGGTGATTTATCTTTCGCTCTCTTTTGCGGCTTTTTTTCTTGGAATAGCCTTCGATCAATACTTCTCCTACGCACAGGCAAAAGATTTTGTTTACGAAATTCCTAAAGAATTTTATTGGATGCTTGCCATCGGGTTTTTTGCGCAAATGGTGGATGGTGCTTTAGGAATGGGTTACGGTTTAACGAGTTCAACCCTGATGCTTGGGATGGGAATTAAACTGCCTTCCATCTCCGGATCCATTCACACTGCAGAAATGTTTTCGAGCGCCATGAGCGGTTATTCACACTACAAATACGGAAATGTGAACAAAAGAATGTTGCTTTATCTTGCGGTTCCGGGGATTATCGGTGCTGTTTGTGGATCACTGCTCCTTATTTATTTGGGCAATGAATATGAAAACCTCGCAAAAGGCTTAATGGCGACCTACACGCTGCTAATGGGTTACAGAATTACGCGTCTGGCTTTCAAAAAAATTGTTGTGAAACAGAAAACCCACATCGGAAGACTTGGTTTCCTGGGCGGAATGATGGATGCTTTCGGAGGCGGAGGCTGGGGACCAATTGTTACTTCTACGCTTCTTTCCAAAGGCAGAAAAACCAATTACGTGATTGGAACTGTAAGCATGGCTGAATTTTTTGTCACGCTGGCCGCTGCGATTGTCTTCTTTTCCAGTTTAGGCGTTTCTAATATAGAAATTATTTTGGGATTAATTATCGGCGGAGTGCTGGCCGCTCCCTTTGCTGCAAGATTAGCAGGGAAAATGCCGCGTAAAACCGCACTGATATTGGTTGCGTTTCTGCTTATCGTTTCGAGTGCGAGAAATCTGTACAAAATCTTCTTTTAAACCAAAAAACCTCCCAAACGGAAGGTTTTATAATATTTGAATTCTGACTGAAATCAGATTACCTCTAACTCTTTTCCAACTTTCACGAAAGCTACAATCGCTTTATCCAGCTGTTCTTTTGTATGGGCAGCCGAAAGCTGAACACGGATTCTGGCTTTACCTTTCGGTACCACAGGATAGAAAAATCCGATGACGTAAATTCCTTCATCCATAAGTTTTTCGGCCATTTTCTGGGCTAAAGGTGCGTCGTAAAGCATCACCGGAACAATCGCTGCATCTCCGTCAGGAATATCGAAACCTTTGGCTTTCATTTCTTTTCTGAAATATTCAGCATTTTCCATCACTTTGTCTCTCAGCGAAGTATCTTCAGAAATCATATCCAGAACTTTCATCGCAGCACCTACAATTCCCGGAGCCAGTGAATTTGAAAATAAATACGGTCGCGAACGCTGTCTCAGCATATCAATAATTTCTTTTTTTCCTGAGGTAAATCCGCCAAGTGCACCACCCAAAGCTTTGCCTAAAGTTGAGGTAATAAGATCAACTCTTCCCATCACCTCATTGGCTTCGTGGGTTCCGCGGCCGGTTTTACCGATAAATCCGGTAGCGTGGGAATCGTCAACCATTACAAGACAATCGTACTTTTCTGCCAAATCGCAAACGCCTTTTAAATCAGCAACAATTCCATCCATAGAGAAAACTCCGTCGGTCACGATGATTTTGAAACGGTGATTTTTCTCGGAAGCAGCTTTTAACTGTGCTTCCAGATCTTGCATATTATTGTTTTTGTAGCGGTACCTCGCAGCTTTGCAAAGACGAACTCCATCAATAATGGAAGCGTGATTCAGTTCATCCGAAATAATAGCGTCTTCTTCTG
>NZ_DAMBHK010000054.1:0-3669 GCF_032060305.1 Kaistella sp.
ATCCCGAAATGGATAAAATTGCTCATGCGTAAATTTAAAAAAATAATGAGAAAGGCGGAAATCTGTGGGAAGAAAATCCGTCCCTAAATCCTAGCCCCGATGGAAGCGGCATCCTTTTCTGAAGCGAAGCGGAAGAAAAGATACAGCGGACAGCGGGTAAAGTTTTCGGAGGAAGCGAAAAACCTATTGCTCCAGAAACAAAAAACTCTGCAAAAATGCAGAGCTTAAATTTATTTTCCGTCGGTATTTTTGCGCCAGTCGGTTTTGAAAGTGCAGTCTTTGTAACGGTTGTTGATGGAGATAAATACGTTGGGCAGTTTTTCTTTCACCCATTTTTCTACCATTTCGTTTTTCTTTTTGTTGAGAGCCATCTGCTTGATTCTGTCGTAATCTGTAGCAATATCGAGCTGGTGTGCGGCAATTACATCGTCGATTTTAATGATGGTCACCACTTTTCTGTCCTGGGCCTGGGTATCCTGAAAGACCTCGGTAATATCACCTTTGTTGTGCCCCGCAATCTGGTAAGAAATGGTTGGCGGCAGGTTGAGTTTCTCCATTTTATCGGAGCCGTCTTCGGAAGTGATGATTCCGGCGTTGAATTTTGTTCTTTTATCATCTGAAAACCGGAAAGCGGCTTCTTTGAAGGTAAGTCTGCCATCGAGAATCAGGGTTCTGATACTGTCGAGTTCTTTCTTCGCAGTTGCAATTTCTTCGGCATTCGGTTCGGCTTTGAGAAGGATATGGCGTGCATCGTACATTTTTCCGCTCTTTTTCACGAGCTGAATCAGGTGATAGCCGAATTCAGATTCTACAGGTTCGGAGAGTTCACCCTCCTGAAGGTTAAGCGCCGCAGCCTCGAAAGGCTTCACCATTTTGCCTTTTGCAATGTTGGTATAAAGTCCGCCATTGGCAGCAGATCCCGGGTCATCGGAATAAATCCTTGCCTGACTTTCGAAAGATTCGCCGGCTAAAATATCCTGTTTGATTTTATTCAGACGTGCGATAATTTCGTTTTTATGTGCGTCGGTAAGTTTGGGATACATGACGATTTGGGATAAGCTCACCTCATCATTCACCTGTGGAAGCTGGTATCTGTAGGTATTGAAAAAATCGGTTACTTCGTTTGGAGTTACATCGGCTTTTTCGGTAATTCTCCCGAATTTCATCTGTCCGTAATAATTATCGGCATCAATTTTCTCTATGGCGTTTTTCATTTCATAAGACGTACGGAATTTATAGGCCGAAAGCATTGTTTTCTCGTCGGGGAACTGGCCAAGAATCTGGTTGTATTTCTGAGCAGCATTTTCTTTAATTGCTGCAGAACGGTTTTCGATGAGGGTATCTCTTTTGGCTTCGTAAATCAGAAGTTTGTTATTGATGATGCTTTCAACAAACTCGCATTTATCGGCAACGGTTGCGCCCTGCTGCTTGGCATAGTTTGCCTGCTCCTCAATATCTGATTCCAAAATAATTTCATCTCCTACCACCACTGCAATGCCGTCGACCAAATCGCCGGTTTTGAGCTGTGCATTCATTTTAACACCAAAAAAGGCGAAAATAAAGCTCAATAGAAGTGCAAATTTTATATTCTTGTTCATATTCATTTTTTAACGATTTGCAAAATTATCATTCTAAACGAAATAACCTGCATTTTTTATTATAATTATTTCTTAAAGTTCTTTTCCAAATCCTTTCTGAATTCGGGCTGAATGACAATATTGGTTTTTACTTTCTGCTCTGCAATAATAGCCTTCAGTCTTTCTTCATTTACTGCATCTTTTAACAGTTCTGCCGCTTCATCCTGGGTCATTTGAGAGGGCGGCAAAATCTGGTCGATTGCGATAACTAAAGTTCTTTCTTCCATTTTTGTCTGGTGCACTCCGGTTTTGAAAGGAACTTTGTATTTCGTAAAAACATCGGCATCTTCAGACATCTCTCCTTTTTCGAAATTTACGAGAATCTGTTTTTTATCGTTCAGTTTTCCGTAATACTTTGCTTTCAGGGTTTCCCAGTTTTTAGGATTTTTAATGTCTTTCTCGATTTCTTTTGTGAGTTTGTCATCAGCAATAATTGCCACGCGCCCGGCAGCACGGTTGCCCCACATGTATTTCGATTTGTTTTTGTTGTAGTAATCGGTAAGCCATTCGGGATGCTTTGTGATTTCCTCGTTCAGATATTTAGAAAAAATATAATCTGAATAAAGTCCTTTGCGGAATTCATCGAGTTCTTTTTTGATATGTTTCTGGTTGGTGAAATCTGCGGAATAAAATCTAATCAAATCCTGAGCATTGACGCCGGAAAGTGCTTCAGCCCATAATGCAGGTGTAAGTTTTTCGGCATCAGCTTTTTTGTCGCCGATCAGTTTTTTAAGATCCCCAACCGTTGTTTTATCTTTTTTGTACTGATAAAGAACGGTATCGTCTTTTGCCGCATTAAAGGCTTGATAAGATTTTTTTACATTCTGAAATGCCGGAAACTCTTTATAAGTCGGGTCAGATTTCAGAAAAGCAAGCATTTTATCCTGAAGGTTTTCGTTGTAAAGAGAACCATTCATATCTCTCAGGAAAAAATCTCTGTTTTTATCGGTAAGAAGGTAAGGTTCCACATTATAAATATTGAACACGAAATAATTTTCACCGAAAAGCAAAGGTTCCGGCGTGTAATAACCTGCCTTTTTTCCTTTGAAAAGTTCGTAAACTTCGTCGGGAAGCGTTGGAGAACCCATTACTACTCCACCATTATTTTTTTCGTGATCGTTTGCGCCGTAAAGCTTCCCGACTTCCTGAAAGCTTTTGCCAGCTTTCAGATCGTTGTAAATCTTTGTTTTAACAGATTCGGAATTATCATCTTTCGGGAAAGAAATGGTACCAAAAACCACATACCCGAGACTTGGTCTGGAACTGAGAACTTTTGCAAACGCAATATATCCCGGCAAATCCTGAAGTGCCGTGAATGAGTTGTTTGGTAAAGTCTTTAGTTGGTTATAAAGAATATGATCTACACTTCCGGGTTTTATAAAAATAGGTTTAGGAGAAGCTTTGGTATATTTTGAGATCGCATCTTCCATTGTAATTTTTCCAGCCTTAACATCGCTGTAAATCTGCTGGTAATTGTTGTTGTCGCCCGCCGACTTCTGAACCATAAAAATCTGAACCTGCTTTTCGGTCTGGCTGTCCTTCATGTAATCATTCAGAACAGGATCTATCACATGTTTCGGATAGAAGTACTGCTCACGTAAATCGGCTTCTTTTTCCATCATTCTTTCGCGGAAAGACGCAGTGGTATCTGCTTTTTTATCTGCTGCAAATTGCTGAAGCAGGATAAAATCTTCGGTAGAACGCAGGGTTTTTTCGATCCCGCTGTTCTGTAAACCGTACTGATATTCTTTTTTATAATCGGCCAGTGAAATGCTGTCTTTCCCGATAATCATGTACTGGGCTGACATGGCACTGCCCAATCCTGCCAACATTGCGAAAGCAAATATTTTCTTCATATTTAAATGTTCTTTTTAATTTTAAAAATGATCGTGATCGTTAATGGGTTTCGAACTTAAACTTCAACTTCAAAAGTGGTTAAATCTTTAAAATTCTTGATTCTGGCAATCATTTCACCTTCGGTTACTTCCTGTAGTTTTTCGGTACCGAATTTTTCAACAGTGAAAGAAGCCAT
>NZ_DAMBHK010000054.1:3769-16496 GCF_032060305.1 Kaistella sp.
GCAATCATCTGCATTAACGTATCCCAGGCAGAATCCATCCAGAAATTCATGGTATCCAAAATAACCAGCTTCGGGCGGTTTTTCATCCTTTCAAGGACTGAAAGCTGAACGCCGGGGTGAAGGTTACCCAACAACAAAATCTCTGCATCCTGCATAGATTCAGGAATTTTTGGGTCGAAATTTTCCAAAACATTCACTTCAGTGACCAAAGTATCTCTGGAGTTTAAGTCGTTGTGATATTTACCGCTCCAGAAAAATGTTTTTCCTTCTTTTACGATTTCAATTCCTTCAATATTTACGCCTCTAGAGGTAAGCATATCCAGATCCGACTGCGGAAAATCGCCACCAATTACGGAAACGATACCGGATTCAACATTAAGGATAGAAGATGCAATGCCAATATAGGTTGCCGCGCCTCCCAAAATTTTATCTGTTTTCCCGAAAGGGGTTTCAATAGCGTCAAAAGCGACAGAACCAACAACTAATAGTTTCATTTATATTTTGTTTAAAGTTTTTAATTTATTTCGGGGAAACTTATTTCCATTCAAATGTATCGATTAAATGCTGTAAATCATTTTTTATATAAGCAACAGCTGGTGCCAGAGAATCGGGTTTTGGTCTGGAATTGAAATAGAGGTTTGCCGTTACATAATGTCTTGTGGAATCTGTAACAAAAAACTGCAGATTGGAAGCTGTAGGACCGCTGAGTTCGTAAAAATTCCCGAAAACATTGCGTTCCGGATAGCTAAAAGATTTCGTATCGATGCTGCTCGCTTTGATGGTATGTTCATAAACCATCTTCTCAGACTCCTTTACATGAAGTGCAAAATCATTTTTCACAGGAAAATAAGTGACGAAGACTTTGGCTTTCATTTCCGGATATTCAATGTAGTACCAGCAGTCGTTTTTTGCATTTACAATTTTAGCAAAATCCGAGTATTCGAAACTGAAACCGCACGGCGAAACGTATTTCTGGTACTTCGCCTTTGGATATTCTAACCGGAGCTCGCCCGAAGGTTTCGGCTGGGCTTCTTCAGCACATGAAAACAAAAAAAATCCTAAAAATGTGAAAATGAGTTTTTTAAACATTGCGCAAAAGTACAAATTTGATTTGAAATTTTATAGGGAGATTTCGCTGCCAAAAAATGAAATTCTTTAAAGGAAAAATAAGTATTTATTAAGGAAAAAGGATTTAGGAATCTTCTTTTTATTTTGCATATCAATCATTTAATTCTAAAAGATTCCTAAATCCATTTAAACAGTTACAGTGGTTAACTGCTTTGTAATTAGAGTTCATAATACGTGAAATGTTAAATTCAAATTTCATCTTCGATCCATTTCAGATAATTTTCCAGTGGTTTTGGGAAAGATTTCTGGTGAGATTCTTCCAAATCTGTAATGATAAAACCATTTTCCAGAGCGAAATTTTTAAATATCTCTTCTTTATGCAAAATCACTTTGTATATATTTACGGTGAGATTTTTATGCGTGAGCTTGTGCAAAACCGTTTTATGATGAACGATTTCTGTTTTAAATTCGGCAGGAACCTCTGTAGGAAATTCGTAAAGTCTTTTCCAGATAAAATCATCGCCTCTTCTTTTGATAAGAAATTTACCGTCGCATTCCACATAATAATAATTAAGTTCCAAATCTGTGGCTTTTGCTTTCTTAGATTTCACCGGAAATTCATGAATTTTTCCTAAACTGAATGCCAGACATTCCTTATTTAATGGACATATCCCACATTTGGGATTTTTCGGTCTGCATATTTCCGATCCAAGGTCCATCATGGCTTCGTTAAAATGCCCCGCTTCGTTTTCAGGCATCATCCTCAAGGCCAGTTCAGAAAAGTATGAAAACGCTTTCGAGTTTGAAATATCGAAATCATCAGCAAAAACCCGGGATAATACGCGGTAGAAATTGCCGTCTACCGCTGGGAGCTTTGTTCCGAAACATATACTTGAAATGGCTGCCGCAGTATATTTGCCTACTCCTTTCAAGCTCAAAATATCGTTATAGTTTTCCGGGAATTTACCCTGGAATTCCTGTACGATCTGAAGTGCTGCTTTGTGAAGATTAAGGGCGCGGGAATAATAACCGAGTCCTTTCCAATATAATAAAACCTCATCATTTTCGGCCTCAGCCAAAGTCTGCACATCCGGAAATCTATGGATAAACCTGTTATAATGATTCAAACCCTGTTCGATTCTGGTTTGCTGAAAAATTATTTCGCAGATCCAGATTTTGTAGGGATCATTTGTATTTCGGAACGGTAAGTCCCTGCCGTGTATTTTGTACCATGCCAAGAGCAATTCACCAACGTGAAGAAAATCAGCATTTTGTTTTTTACTTTTCAAAAAATGTTCTTATATTTGCACACCAAAAATATAAATAAATAAAGGAAATGACAAAGGCAGAATTGGTGAACACCATCTCGAATAAATTGGGAACTGAAAAGAATGAAACTCAGAAAGTTGTAGAAGCATTCATGCAGGAGATCAGAACTTCAATGTATAATGGCGACAATGTTTATTTAAGAGGTTTCGGTTCATTTGTTATTAAAACAAGAGCAGCAAAAACAGGAAGAAACATTTCTAAAAATACAGCAATCGAAATCCCGGCTCACAATATCCCGGCTTTTAAACCGTCAAAAACTTTTGTTGAGAAGGTAAAAACCAAAGTAGCAATTAAATAATTAACTGAGAGAATATATAAGTTACAAATTAAAAATTTTTAAATTATGCCAAGCGGAAAGAAAAGAAAGAGACACAAGGTTGCAACTCACAAAAGAAAGAAAAGAAGAAGAGCGAACAGACACAAGAAAAAATAATCTATTCGCGATTTACAATATAACAATATAGTTGGTGTTTTTATATTTATAAAATTTCACCGACTATATTTTTGTTTTGTCCCAAAATTTAACCTACAGATTGAAGGATTTAGTTATACCGGCTGCAGCATGGTATACGCCCCACAAATACACATTCTTAGTCGGTAAACATTATTTAAGTACCAAAACAGTTAAAAATTTTAGATAATATCCGCAGGAATTTCTGTAAATTCCCTTGTCTAAATCTTTTTAATTCCCCAATACAAGAATGAAGAAAGAACTTATTATATCACATGAAGATGAAAGGTCTAAAATCGCCCTTCTGGAAGACGGAAGGCTTTTTGAGCTGCATGAACAGGAAGACAAAAGCGACTTTGTAGTTGGCGATCTGTTTATCGGTAAAGTAAAAAAACTCGCGCCCAACCTTAATGCAGCTTTCGTGAGCATCGGGTACGAAAAAGATGCATTTCTGCATTATCAGGATTTAGGTCCGCAATTCCTCACGTATAAAAAATTTCTGAAAGATACTGTTTCAAAAAAACAGCAAAACTCTTCCCTCAAGAACTTCGAAGTTCAGCCCGAAATCAATAAAAACGGCCTGATTGACAAAGTACTTGCAAAAGACGACAGCGTAATTCTGCAGATTACCAAAGAACCTATTTCTACCAAAGGTCCAAGAATATCCACCCAAATCTCCTTAACAGGAAGATTTCTCGTTTTAATCCCTTTCGATAAAAGTGTTTCGATCTCAAAAAAAATTGCAAATGGTGAAGAAAGAGAGCGACTTAGGACTTTAATTGAAAGCATTAAACCCGAAGGTTTTGGCGTAATCATCCGCACAGTTGCCGAAGGTAAAAAAGTAGCTGAACTGCATAACGATATGAACCAACTGGTTCAGAAATGGGAAACCACCTTCAAAAACCTTCAGAAAAACAAAGTTCCAAGCCGGGTTTTAAGCGAAGAAGACAAAGCTTCAGCAATTCTGCGCGATAACTTCAATGCAGATTTCGTTTCTATTATCTGTGATGATGAGCAGATGGTTGACGACATGAAAGCATATATTGAAGTCATCGCTCCGGAACGCAAAAACATTGTTCAGTTCTACGATAAGCCTATTCCGCTGATGGAATATTACAATGTTGAAAAACAGCTGAAACAGAGCTTTGGCAAACATGTAAATATTCCAAGTTCCAAAGGTGCTTATTTAGTGATCGAACACACGGAAGCGCTTCACGTAATAGATGTAAATTCAGGAAACAACATTTCTTCGGGAAGTGCCGGAAACAAAGAACATGCGCTGACCGTAAATAAAATGGCCGCCACCGAAATTGCGCGACAGTTAAGATTACGCGATATGGGAGGAATCATTGTGATCGATTTCATCGACATGATTAACGCAGATCACCGCCGGGATTTATACGAACACCTGAAAAAGGAAATGAGCCGCGACAAAGCCCGTCACAAAATTTTACCTCCAAGTAAATTCGGATTAATTCAGCTTACGCGACAAAGAACCCGCCCGGAAAACATCATCGAAACCAAAGAAGAAAACCCTAATGCCGACGGGGAAATCCTTGCTCCGATTGTAGTGGTTGAACGAATGGAAGAAGTAATAAAAGGCCTCATTCAGAAAGAAAAAGGAAAGATTTTTCTTCATGTACATCCTTTTGTTGAAGCCTATCTTACCAAAGGTTTGGTCAGCATACAGACAAAATGGTATCTGAAATACAAAAAGTGGGTCACTATTATTCCGCGCGATTCCTTTAAATATCTGGAATATAAAATTATCAACTCCCAGAAAGAAGAGCTTATGAGCTATTCTAATTAAAACCGAAAATACAAAGCAGATTTTACGTAAAATTTGCATTTACAAATTACAACTCCCTCCTGTAGGGAGTTTTTTTATTACGAAAAGGATTGTGTTAAAATTTTATCCGGATAATTTCGTAAATTACAGTTCGTTTTATCCACCCACAGTTTAAAATCTGAACTATGCCGGCAAATCATTTTAACATTCAAGGTTTATCAGCTGAAGAAGTACTTCTCGCCCGCAAAAAATTTGGCGACAACACCTTAAAATATAGAAAAGAAAACACTTTTTTAGATGCTTTGATAAGCCTCGTTAAAGAACCCATGATTATTCTGCTTCTGGTGGCAGCCCTAATTTATTTTGTGAACGGCATGGTGAGCGACGCGATATTTATGGTTTCGGCCATTGTGGTGATTTCGCTGATTTCGCTCTACCAGGATTCCCGCAGCCGAAATGCGCTCGAAAAGCTTAAGCATTTCACACAACCTAACTGCAAAGTCATTCGCGACGGAGAAATAGTGGAGATCAACAGTGAAGAGCTGGTTGTTGGCGACAGCCTGATTATTGAAGAAGGAACATTGGTTGTCGCCGATGGAACCATCGTTCATTCGAATGATTTTTCTGTTAATGAATCAATTCTCACGGGAGAATCTTTTGCAGTCTATAAAGATAAAATGAAAGAAGACAACCTCGTTTACAAGGGCACGACTGTAGAAAGCGGCCTTGCAATTATAACGGTAACCAGCATCGGAAACGAAACTAAACTCGGTAAAATCGGCAAAAGTCTCGAAAACATTAAGGAAGAAAAAACTCCGCTTGAAATACAGATCAATGATTTCGTAAAAAAAATGGTTATCGCTGGAGTTGCCGCATTTCTTTTGGTTTGGGGAATCAACTATTTTAATTCTCATGATATTCTCGACAGTTTGCTGAAAGCCTTAACCTTAGCAATGAGTATTCTGCCTGAAGAAATCCCGATGGCATTCACCGCATTTATGGCGATTGGCGCCTGGCGGCTTATGAAGATGCAAATTGTGGTAAAACAGATGAAAACCGTTGAAACTTTAGGCAGCGCCACCGTAATCTGCACCGACAAAACCGGCACAATTACTGAAAACAGAATGAGTTTAGCTAAAATTTTCGCACACGGAATGCAACAGATTTCAGAACCCGGACAAACATTAACAGCTAAAGAAAAAGAACTCATTACTTTCGCGATGTGGGCAAGCGAACCGATTCCTTTTGATCCTATGGAAACCGCGCTGCATGAAGCTTACCGGAATTTAGGAGCCGAAGATGAACGGCCGCATTTCAAAATGGTTCACGAATATCCTTTGGGTGGAAAACCGCCTATGATGACACATATTTTCAGGAACAGCGCTGGTGAAAAGAGGATTGCCACCAAAGGAGCTCCTGAAGCAATAATTAATGTCTGCAACCTGTCTGACGAAGAAAAACTGAAAATCATCAACGCGATTGATACCATAACTAAAGAAGGTTACCGCGTTTTAGGAGTGGCAAAAAGCGAATTCGCAGGTGACAGTTACCCACAACATCAGCAGGAATTACCTTTCACATTTTTAGGAATCGTCGGGTTTTATGATCCTCCGAAACAAAATATCAGTAAAGTCTTAGAAAATTTCTATCAGGCAGGCATTTCTGTAAAAATCATTACCGGCGACAATGCTGCCACAACACAAGCAATTGCCAAGCAAATTAATTTTAAAGGTTCAGAGAAAAGCATGAGTGGTGATGAACTCATGAAGATGTCAGATGCTGATCTCCATAAAACCGTAATGGAAACCAATATTTTTACACGAATGTTTCCGGAAGCAAAACTTCGTATCATTAACGCTCTAAAGGCCAAAAACCAAATTGTAGCAATGACCGGAGACGGTGTGAATGACGGACCGGCCCTGAAAGCCGCTCACATCGGCATCGCAATGGGAAAACGAGGTACGGAAATTGCCAAACAGGCCGCATCTTTGATCCTGATTGAAGACGATCTCTCGAAAATGGTAGATGCCGTCGCCATGGGCCGGAAAATTTACACTAACTTAAAAAAAGCGATTCAGTACATTATTTCGATCCATATACCGATTATTCTTACGGTTTTCATTCCGCTGGTTCTGGGTTGGATTTATCCAAATATTTTCTCACCGGCACATGTTATATTTTTAGAATTAATCATGGGTCCCACCTGCTCTATCGTTTTTGAAAATGAACCGATGGAGAAAAACGCGATGCAGCAGAAGCCCCGCTCCTTCAAAACAACTTTCTTCAACAGCCGGGAATTGCTTACAAGCATTATTCAGGGATTGGCTATCTCCGCAGGAACATTGTTTACCTATCAGTACGCAGTACAGAATGGTTTTAACGAAGCACATACACGCACGATGGTTTTCACTGTTTTGGTTGCTGCTAATATATTTTTAACGTTACAAAACAGGTCATTTTACTATTCAATCTTCACGACTTTAGGTTACAGAAACAACCTCATTTTACTGATTATTTCGATTACTACAGGAATAATGCTGCTTTTACTTTACGTACCAACATTCACTGAATTCTTTTTATTCGAAAGACTTTCAGCTAATGACCTTGGACTTTGCATCCTGATCGGTTTAATATCTGTCCTTTGGTACGAACTGGTAAAACTAAGGCTGAGATTGAAAAACAAAAAACAAGTTTAACTTATTTTAAAAACCAAGAAACATCAGCTCAAAAACTGCAATAGGAAAAGTGTTCAAATCAATTTTAACTTTCTTTTAAAACACTTTCAGTATTCAATTTCCTAAATTTGTGACATGGAAGTTTTCGGGAGAGATCTTATCAAAAAAATTCAAAGTGCAGAACTGTTGGGCGAAAACGCGCACATGATTTATTCGCCACCTTACCGTCCGCTTTTTTCTTACGATGAAATTATAGCCAGAAATCCAAAATTTGCGGCAGTAAACATTGTACTTTATCTTAAAAATAACGAATGGTATTTTCCTCTGATGGTAAGGAGTACCAACGAACGCGACCGTCACAGCGGACAAATCTCTCTTCCTGGCGGAAAAAGAGAAGAAACCGACCGTAGTTTCGAAGAGACTGCAAAACGTGAAACCTCAGAAGAAATGGGAATCGAAGAACATTACATCCGCATCATCCGCGAAATGTCGCCCATTTATATCCCGCCAAGTAACTTTTATGTAAGACCATTTGTATCGTATA
The DNA here is from genome assembly GCF_032060305.1 of Kaistella sp. NCBI lineage: Bacteria > Pseudomonadati > Bacteroidota > Flavobacteriia > Flavobacteriales > Weeksellaceae > Kaistella > Kaistella sp. Next base: position 11,626 of record NZ_DAMBHK010000054.1, read on the forward strand.
CTAAAAAAAATCCACAGTTCATTCTTCAGGAAGCTGAAGCTGTGGAATTAATAGAATTCCCTGTTTCATCGATTCTGGAACTTACCGAACAGCCTGAAATGATGGCCTTACCAAGCAGCAGAGGCGTGGAAGTTCCGGTGATTAATTTCAACGGATATATTATCTGGGGTGCGACTTCAATGATTTTAAGTGAATTCAGCAAATTGATGAAAAATTTGTAAATTCGCGGTCTATGTAAATTGATAATGGCGAAGAAAAATATTTTCACAGATGCATTTGGCAATCTTTATTTCCTGAAAAGATTAATCATTTTCATTTTAGGAATTGTTTCTTACAGAAGATTCAATGGCTTCAACAAACTGAAAATTTCCGGCACCGAAAATCTGGTTGATTTGCCCGACTCCAACGTACTTTTTGTCTCTAATCACCAGACGTATTTTGCTGATGTAGCCGCCATGTATCACGCATTCTGTTCGGTGAACAACGGTTATCTGAACACGATAAAAAATCCTGTTTATCTACTGAATCCTAAAGTTGATTTTTATTACGTGGCTGCGGAAGAAACCATGAATAAAGGTTTAATGACTAAAATCTTTAAACTTGCCGGAGCCGTAACCGTAAAAAGAACCTGGCGGTCGGAAGGTGCAAACGTAAACAGAATGGTGGATTTAACCGAGGTAGAAAACATCATGAAAGCGCTGGATAACGGCTGGGTAATTACTTTCCCGCAGGGAACAACCTCCGCATTTGCACAGGGTAGAAAAGGGACAGCCAAACTCGTGAAAAACCAACGCCCCATCGTAATTCCTATAAAAATCAATGGATTCCGACGTGCATTCGATAAGAAAGGTCTTCGGGTAAAAGTTACCGGTGTGAAACCAACCATGGAGTTCAAAAAGCCTTTGGATATTGATTACGACAATGATGATGCCCAAACAATTTTAACAAAAATAATGGTCGCGATAGAACAAACCGAAGATTTCAACGTTCTACATGAATACGACCAGGAATTAAAAGCTCAAAAAACTGAAGAGAAATCTACCTTAAAATCATAAAAAATTCTGAATGAAAAGATTTATTGCATTTTTCGTTTTACTGGCACTCGCCTCTTGTACGACACAGAAAAAATATACCGATTTCGATTACAGTTATTCCCGCAGCGGCGGTTTGTCACCAATTTACGAAAACCTTTGGATCAAAGGTAACAACGCCCATTATTCCTTCGAAGGACAGGGTAAAAACATTAAAAAAGATTTTACACTTTCAAAAGAAGAGCTCAATAACATACAGAATGTTCTGGAGCAGAACAATTTCCGAATGATTCAGGAAGATTATAAAAAACTTTACGATTATATTTCGACTTCTATCGTTGTGAAAAAGGGAAGCCAGTCGGCCAGCAAATCAGATGCCTCTCATATCATGGAAGGCGATAAACGCCGTTGGGAAAATGTGGCAAACACCTTCCGCCAGCTTATTGATTCCAAAACTGCCGAAGCAAAATAACGATAGCTAATAATGACCGATTTTTCAGAAATTACTGCGTATTCACAACATAAAACGCGCGTATTAATTTACAGCTCATATCCTAAAACCGCCGAACTGGTTTTGCATGTCCTCGATTTCTTCGAAAAAAAAACCGATTATATTCTGGCAAACGGCACTAGTAAAACTACGGATTGCGATTTTGTAATTTTAGAAACTTCGGACCTTCAGAAGGCTACAGATTTAAAAGCTAATATTGCGCTGATTTCAGATGAAATGAACAGCGAAAACCTGTCATTAATTCTTAAAAACATTACAGCAGGCGGCGTTTTGGTTTATCCTGAAAAAGCAGAAGAAGCAATAAACGAAGCAGAAAACTATTTCCGGAAATTATCTTTTTCCGACGCTGAATTTAAAACTGAAGGTGAAAAAATATTCATCAGTACTGAAATGGGTGAAATTCCGCTTGGTTCCAGTGACGCAAATTTGGTAAAGAATATCAATGGAATTAAACTGCTCTGCCAGCAATTTGGTATTATGGAAGAAGATTTCTACGAAGCGATGATGAGTTTCGAATAATTGCTGACCAGCATTTTACGCATTCAACTTTTACTTTCATTCAAAGTCTGAAAATTTATTTAAATTTACCTTGAAACAAAAAGTAAAACAATGCGCTATCACCAATCCGGTAAAATTCCTCAGAAAAGACATACCGTTTTTAAATCCGAAAACGACAATTTTTATTACGAACAGCTTTTCGGAACTGAAGGTTTTCACGGAATTTCTTCGCTACTCTATCATATTCACCGCCCAACGCAGATAAAATCCATCAGCGAACCAAAAGACGTATCGCCTAAAATCGCGGTCGGAAAAAATGTGACGCCGAGGATGTTTAAGGGAATGAATGTTACCGCTGAAGACGATTTTCTCGACAGTCGCAAGATTCTTATGCTGAATAACGACCTGAAAATGGGTCTCTCAAAATCCAGAAAATCCACCGAATATTTTTATAAAAATGCCGAATGCGACGAAATGCTTTTCGTGCACGAAGGCAGCGGAGTCCTGAAAACTTTTGTTGGAAATCTGGAGTTTGGTGTGGGTGACTATCTTATCATTCCGCGCGGTACAATTTATCAGCTTGAGCTGCACACAGAAAACAATGTTTTTCTGATTTTAGAAAGCCATTCACCGATTTATACGCCAAAACGTTACAGGAACGAATTTGGGCAGCTGCTGGAGCATTCACCGTTTTGTGAAAGAGATATCGTAACGCCAACTTTTGTAGAACCGAAAGATGAAAAAGGCGATTTTCTTATCAAAGTAAAAAAGGAAAACCAAATCTGGGATTTCATCTACGCAACGCATCCTTTTGATGTCGTGGGTTGGGACGGATTTTTCTATCCTTTCAAATTCAATATCAAAAATTTCGAACCTATTACGGGTAGGGTTCATCTTCCGCCACCGATTCACCAGACTTTCGAAGCGCATAATTTTGTAGTTTGCTCATTTGTAGCGAGAATGTACGATTATCATCCGCTGGCCATTCCGGCGCCTTACAACCACTCCAATATCGATTCAGACGAAGTGCTTTTCTACACGGAAGGTGATTTCATGAGCAGAAATCATATTGATCTGATGGATTTCACGCTGCATCCGGGCGGCATTGTTCACGGTCCGCATCCCGGCGCGATGGAACGCAGTATTGGAAAAAAATTTACGAAAGAATACGCGGTAATGGTAGATCCGTTCCGACCTTTACAACTCACGGAAGAAGCCCTGAAAGTAGAAGATCCTACTTATAAGACTTCCTGGCTCGAAAATATTGAGAATCACCTGGAAGACCGTTCTCAGGAATAAATCAAAAGCTAACATAACGTTAGCTTTTTTCATTTAAAATATAGTAAATTATCTGCGACAAAAGGAGTATAGAAAATTCCAGCGTAGTTCCTAAATCGCAATCATACTAATCCGGGAAAAAAATTTTAAATATTTTCAAAAACTGAGTTTCCTCATTTCGAATCTTAATTGAAATGGCTAAATTTGATGAAATTAACAACAGTAATCTAATTTCAATATTATGGTTCAATACGTAAGTGCCGAAGAAGCAGTTTCGATGATTCAGAGTGGTAACCGGATATTTTCTCACGGCAGTGCCTGTACTCCCAACCTTTTAATTGATGAACTTGCAAAACAATCCTCACGGCTTAAAGGGGTAGAATTTGTCTCCATCACCCAACAGGGAAATGTGGAAGTTGCCAAACCTCAGTACAAAGGCAGTTTCTATATCAACTCTTTATTCGTTTCAACACCTGTTCGCGACGCCGTAAATTCGGATCGCGGAGATTTTGTTCCTGTTTTTCTAAGCGAAATACCTACGCTTTTTAAAAAAGGCTTGCTGCCTATCGATGTGGCTATGGTTACTGTTTCTCCACCGGATCAACACGGTTACTGTACCTTGGGAACCTCTGTGGATGTTGCAAGAAGCGCCGTAGATACCGCAAAGATCATCATCGCTCAGGTAAATCCGAGAATGCCGAGAACCCATGGTGACGGGATGATTCACTATACCAAAATCCATAAAATGGTTTGGCATGAAGAAGAGCTGCTTACGGTTGATTACGGCGCAAAAGTAGGTGAAGAAGAGTTGCTTATTGGAAAAAATGTAGCTGAAATCATCGATGACAGAGCCACACTGCAAATGGGAATCGGAACCATTCCCGATGCGGTACTGAAATGCCTGCATAATCATAAAGATCTCGGAATTCATACCGAAATGATCAGTGACGGAATTGTAGAATTGGTGGCAAACGATGTAATTACGAATAAATACAAAGGCACGCACTCCAACAGAACCATTACCAGCTTTGCTTTCGGAACAAGAAAATTATACGATTATATCGACGACAATCCTTCCTTTGCTTTTATGGATGTGGAACACGTAAATTATCCCATCAACATCATGAAAAACAAAAACATGGTGGCCATTAATTCAGCCATTGAAATCGACCTTACAGGCCAGGTTTGCGCAGATTCCATCGGCACTTTCCAGTTCAGCGGAATTGGAGGACAAATGGATTTCATGCGGGGAGCAGCACTTTCAGATGGTGGAAAACCGATTATTGCGATTTCTTCCCGCACCAAGAAAGGCGTTCCGAGAATTGTTCCTTTCCTGAAACCGGGAGCCGGCGTGGTGACTACAAGGGGGCATATTCACTACGTCGTAACTGAGTTTGGAACCGCTTACCTTTACGGAAAAAGTTTAAGACAGAGAGCGAAAGCACTGATTGATATTTCGCACCCAGACGACAGAGAAATGCTTGAAAAAGCAACCTTCGAAAGATTTAAATGTCTTTAAAAATAATCCAATCCCGAAATTTTCGGGATTTTTT
>NZ_DAMBHK010000055.1:0-1294 GCF_032060305.1 Kaistella sp.
AAAAACTGAAATTAGGATATATATCATGTTAATATTTCTAAATTTATTATTGATTTAATAAATATCGTTTTACCTTTGTAGTACAAAATAAGAGAAGATTTATTAAGAATATTAAAATTAGAAACAATGAAAAAGGTAAATAATTTCAAAATGTTGCTCTTAGCCTTAGGACTTTTCTCCGGAATGGCAAGCGCCCAGGCGATCAGCAGCAAAACGGTGAAGACTACTGTTTCAGGAACATCTACGATGCACGACTGGACGATGACCTCAACTTCCGGAACTTTTTCAGGTACAGTAGCAGGAAATGCCATCAACAACATTCAGTATAATCTTGGAGCTAAGACCCTGAAAAGTGGAAAAGGTGCGATGGACAGCAATGCGTACAAAGCGATGAAAGCGGATAAATTCCCGAACATCACCTTTACAGCTACTTCTGTGAATATTGGTAAAGGTACCATCACAGGAAAATTAAAAGTAACTGATGTTACGAAAACAGTAAGTTTCCCGGTTACCGTTGCAAAATCAGGCAACTCTTATACAATTACCGGTACTGAAACTATTAAAATGACCGATTACGGCGTTACTCCTCCATCTTTTATGATGAATACAGTGAAAACCGGAGACCTTATTAAAATCACGGTTAATGTAACAGCCAACTAAGAAATCAAATAATACTAATATATTTAAATTTTAAAAATATGAAAACTATGTTAATGAGAGCTTCAATGCTTGCAGTACTGTTCTCCGGAGTAATTAGTGCACAAGATACTACCACTTCTATGAGAGATTATTTAGCTCCTGAAAAAGCCAGCAGAAATGTATTTGAAGATCCAAAAGGAGCTTCTCCAGAATTCGATGGTGTGAAAGTTTCCGTTGGTGGCGATTTCGCTTTACAGTTCCAGTCGCTTGATCACTCTACAGAAGCACCTTCTTTAGGTACCGTAGGTACTACAACAACTCCTAACACTTTACAGGTGATGGGTAGTGATTTCAACCTTCCTACAGCGAACTTAGATTTGAATGCATACCTTGCTAAAGGGGTAAAAATGCACTTAAGAACATATCTTTCTGCACGTCACCACAACGAAGCCTGGGTTAAAGGTGGATACATCCAAATCGATGATCTTGATTTCATTAAAGAAGGTTTCGCAGCAAATATCATGAAACACGCGAGAGTAAAAGTGGGTATGGATGAAATTAACTATGGTGATTACCATTTCAGAAGAAGTGATAATGCTGAAACCATCAATAACCCATTCGTAGGAAACTTTATCATGGATAATTTCTCTACAGA
>NZ_DAMBHK010000055.1:1394-2922 GCF_032060305.1 Kaistella sp.
GGATTCAAAAAAATGAAAGCTTTCCAGGTAAACCCATTCGTTAAATATCAAGGTCTTGAATTCTTTGGAGCTTACGAATATGTAACCGGTAACAAAGCGAGTGGTTTAACTGCAAGACCTACAGATGGCGATTACACACAGCTTGCAGCAGAATTGCTTTACAGATTCGGTAACAAAGAACAGTTCTATTTTGGTGGACGTTATAACTCAATCAGCGGTCAGGACGATGACGTTTCCGCAGAAAGAAAAATCGACAGATTCAATATCGCAGGTGGTTGGTTCATGACCAAAAATATCCTTGCTAAAGTAGAATATGTGTCTCAGAAATACAACAACGATCCTGTTTGGGGTGCAACAAGCGCACTGAGAGGTGGTAAATTTAATGGGTTGATGTTTGAAGCAACCATAGGTTTCTAATTTTTAATATTTTTTCTGAAAAGGGATTGTTTTCAATCCCTTTTCTATCTTTAATCTCATGAAAAATACAATCGCCATACTGCTGCTCATTATCTCTCCGGTAATGTTTTTCGCTCAAAAGAACGGAGTGGAAATCAACGGATGGACGAATGTAAATACATTTAAATGTACCAACATTAATTTTAACAATTCGCCAACCATTTATTCTTTCTCGGGAAACCAGCTTCCGAATTTACAGTTACAGGTCAACGATTTCGACTGTAAAAACAGAATGATGACTGCGGATTTCCGTAAAACATTACATTCCGACAAATATCCGGTGCTTACCATCAAATTTTTAAATTTTACTAAAACAGGAGCCAACAGATTTTCGGCAAATGTAGAAGTAAAGATGATGACCGTTACCAGAAAATACAATATCGAATTCAGCGAATACAAAAACAGTTTGGTAGGCAATAAGAGACTCAAATTTTCAGATTTCAATATCGTGCCTCCTAAGAAAATGGGTGGGATGGTGTATGTGAAAGACGAACTCGATTTATTGTTCAGTCTTGCGATTAAAGATTGAAAACATTCACCTTAAGCAATAATGTGATTTTTCATAATAAGTGTTTTATGACAGCTCTCCGGAAACGGGGAGTTTTTTTATTGGTAATGCTGAAAAATGCCCCGGTCACTCGGCGTCCAAAGTGCGGCTTTTTGTCCTGCAGCTTTCAGTCCGTTATTTGTCCACGTATTGCAGGTATAAAGAAAGCTGTAGCGGCCTCTTGCATCATAAAATGCATCGTTGTTGCCGTAAACAGCGTCTGTTTTTATAAGAATTGGTTTCCCTGTCGGATTCCTGTCGAATTTATCCCGGATGAAACCTATTAAATCTAAATACTGTTGTTGTGTTAAAGTAATTTTTTTGCAGTCTTCGCCTTCCGTCATCGATTCGTAAAAAGTGCAGTGCATGGCAGATTCGCTCATCCAGAAGGCAGCTTTCACAGCGGTAGAAGGTTTTAGCTCAGCCCAGGTTGGGGTGTCCAGATAAAAACCTTTATCTCCCCAACCGATCGATAAATATTTGAAATCGGTTCTTTTAGAGCGGGTATTTTCAAACGGAATTTCT
>NZ_DAMBHK010000055.1:3022-8255 GCF_032060305.1 Kaistella sp.
CATTAAATTATTCCTTAAGTATTTGTCTTTTTGAAAAATATTTCTAAATTTATTTGCATAAATATTAGCATATATGCCCAAGAAATCTAAATCAGCGAAAAAATTAAAAATTCGTGTAAAAGTAGCACCAAAAAGAACACAGAAAAGACACTGATCTTTATGGAAAATTTATCTTCCGGAACATCATTTTTTTTTCTAACTTTTTATCAGAATTCAATTCAATCATGTGAAATCATGGTTGCAGAAGTATCTTCTCAATAATTCGGAATTTTATTGTTCCGAGAAAGCTTTATTCACTCAAAAAATCAATATTTCTTTTCAAGCCTGCGAACTTCGTTCTTTTAATAGGAGATTTACTGAAAATTTCAGAGAATATTTCCTGTGAAAGTTCTTGCCAGTCCTGTTTTGTGTAGTTTTTGAGATGATCATTTGGTTTAAATTTTTCCTGATGATGCGGTACGGAAAACCGGTTCCAGGGGCAAACATCCTGGCAGATGTCGCAGCCAAACATCCAGTCTTCCATTTTATTACTGAAGCTTTCCGGGATTTCATTTTTCAACTCAATGGTTGCGTAAGAAATACATTTGCTTCCGTCAATAATTTTTTCAGAAACGATGGCCTCCGTAGGGCAGGCATCGATGCATTTTCTGCAGGTACCGCAATGATCGGTGGTTGGCTTATCTTCAGAAAGATCAAGATCGCAGATAATTTCCGCCAGAAAATAAAACGAACCACTTTGTTTGGTGATAAGGTTTGCATTTTTCCCTACCCAGCCAATTCCGGATTTTCTTGCCCAGCTTCTCTCCAGAACAGGAGCCGAATCGGTAAAAACCCGGCAATGGAAATCACCGATTTCTTCTTTCAGCTCCGCCACCATTCCCTCCAGAATTGCTTTTATAATTTCGTGATAATCCTGCCCATAAGCATATTTTGAGATTTTAAAGGAATCAAAAGCTGAAATTTTTTCCTCCGGAAAGTAATTGTAGGAAAGAGAAATTACCGATTTAGAACCTTCCACAAGTAGCGTTGGATCCAGCCTTTTGTCAAAATAATTCTCCATGTACTGCATTTGCCCGTGATAATTATTCTGAAGCCAGTTTTCGAAAGGCCTGGCATCTTCTTCCAGAAATCCCGCTTTTGAAATCCCACAGTTCTGAAAACCAAATTTTTTGGCTTTGGCTTTAATTAGTGCAGAATATTTTTGCGGTAATGTGCTCATTTTTTCTAGTGCAAAACTAACATTATTTCATAAATTTGCTGTGAATCACAGTAAGTAAATCGTAACCAAATCATTTTACATTCACCCTTAAAATTTAATTTATGTCATTAGTAGAAGTATTACAATCAAAAAACTATCATTTAATTGATGTGCGCGAACCTATGGAACTTGAAATGGACGGTCATATTGAAGAAGCACAGAATATTCCTTTAGGCGAGATTGAGGACCGTAAACAAGAGATTCTTAATCTCAGTGGAACAAAAGTCTTTTTCTGCAGAAGCGGTAACCGAAGCGGAAAAGCAATGGAATATTTCAAATCGCAGGGAATGACTGATGTCTATAACGGAGGTGGATATGCAGAGGTGAAGGCAGCTTTAGAAAGTCTTTCATAATCTTTAAAAAATTATAAATGGGCCAGGTTATAAGACTTGGCTCATTTTTTTTGCCAAAATGTACGTGTTTGGTAATAAATGACAGAATTTTTATCGTAAAAATATAAACGAATGTTTAAATTTTTAAGCAATGTAACGATTTGTATTTCAGTTAAATGAGGATTTAGTGATCGTTTGCAAAGCGCAGTGTTATTCAATTTGGCACGATTTTGACAAGTAGAATCCATGTAAAATTAAAATTTAAAATTATGAAATCAATGAAGAAAACAATCCTTGCATTAGGATTAATGACCGCAGGTTTAGTGAGTGCACAAAGTGCTGATATGAGAAACATGCTTAAAGTAGGAGTTAACGGTGGTATCGCTGTTCCTGCTGAAAATGCTGGAGGAACTGTAGGAGTAGATCTTTCTTACCAGAATTTAGTAACTCCTGGTTTCGGTTTAGGTATTGCAACTGGGTACAGCCATTTCTTTGGTAGAGAAAACGGCACCATCGATAACAACGATTTCGGAGTTGTTCCTGTAGCAGCTTTAATAAGAGTGTATCCTAAGCAGACAGGTTTTTATTTAGGAACTGATTTGGGTTACGGTTTCATCGTAGGTGATGATAAAGTTGCTGCAAACAGTGCTGTTGAAAGACCAGACGGTGGTTTCTATATTAAACCGGAAATCGGATATCACAACAAAGACTGGAATTTCTCACTTCAGTATCAGAAAACATTCACAGGAGACAAAGGACAGATTAGTGACCAAAAATACAATGCTGGCGCAATCGGTGTAGGTGTTGGTTACAACATTCCTTTAGGAAAATAAAGCCTTAACGCACCGCAGTTGATAAAACCTTCTTAAATTTTTCGTTTTAAGAAGGTTTTTTTTTAAGTTTTCTAAAAACTATTATTATCTTTGGTTGATACATTAAAAAGATGGAATCTAAAAATAACTTCAAATTATATTTACCCGCTCTGAATGCTGATTGTAACGCAGATATTTCGCTTGTTGCAGCTGATATTCGTCAGGAAATAACCTATGTTGCGCACTACATAACCCAAAATAAAAAGGTTGCTGTTCAGAAAGAAGCTGCTTATAACACAAAGGATTTTGCGTCTTTTTCGGAAATTGTAAACCGGTTTATAACTGAATATTCTATCACAAGCATTGATAAGATAGCAGTAGCGGTTCCTGGCCCTGTAATTGCAGGTAAAAGCGAACCACAGCGTCTTTCCTGGACTCTTGACGCAGAAAAAATTGAGGCTGAAACCAATGTAAACAAGGTTTATCTGATCAACGATCTGGAGGCTTCGGCTTATGGGTTGGGTAATGATGATGAAAGTTGTTTTCTTACGATTCATCGGTCAGATGATTTTGTACCCGGTAACGTGGCAGTGCTTTCTCCCGGAGCCGGTTTAGGTGAGGCCGGTTTGTTCTGGGATGGTGAATGCCTGCGCCCTTTCGCAACCGAAGGCGGACACTGCGAATTTTCGCCCCGTACCAGCGATGAGGTAGAATTTTACCAGTTTCTGCAAAAAATCTACGGAATTGTAACCTGGGAATCTGTACTATCAACTTCAGGATTGTTTAATATTTACAGATTTTTACGAGATGTAAAACAGCAGAAGCAGCCAGACTGGTTAACGAAAGAAATCGAAGCCGGAAACTTTACAGAGGCAATTATAAATGGCGCGCTGGAAAAACGTGACAGAATTTGTAATATGACCATCGATACTTTTCTTATTTTCCTCGCCCGCGAAGCAAACAGTTTGGTTCTGAAACTGAAGGCAACCGGTGGTTTATATTTAACCGGCGATATTCCTGTAATGCTTCAGAAATATCTCAGCAACGATAAATTTTACAAAAACTTTATCGTAAGCGATAAAATGGAAGTTGTTCTAAAGGATATCCCGATTTATCTCGTGAAAGACCAAAAGACAATAATCAACGGAGCGGCATTGTACGCAGCGTTTTTTACAGAATAAAAGTTTTTTGAAATAATATCGATATGCTGGTGAAAGTACCGCAAAATAATACTTAAAAAATTTAAAGTTAAAGAGCAGATTTACCTGCTCTTTTTTTATTTTTACATCATGAAACTTTACGTAATTAGTGGACTTGGTGCCGATTTCAAAGTACTCGAAAAACTGAAATTTCCAAAACAGCTGGAAGTGGTTTTTCTTGATTGGTTAATGCCGGAAAGAGGCGAAAGTTTTCATCATTATGTAGAACGTATGGCCGAAAAAATCGATGATTCGCAGCCTTTTTATCTGCTCGGATATTCTTTTGGCGGAATCATGGTTCAGGAAATCGATAAAATTAAACCTGCTGAAAAAATTGTGATTCTGGGGAGCATAAAATCCGACAGGGAGAAATCACGATTCATTAAAGTTGGCGAAATCACCAAAATACCAAAATATCTTCCTGAAAATATTTTTACCGAAAAATCAGCTCTTGCGTATTCCTTTATCAGGAGGTTTTTCGATCCGAAAAATCCAAAACTGATGGATTATTTTACGGTTCGTGATCCCTATTATCTAAAATGGAGCATCGAAAAAATTGCCGAATGGAAATTTAAAGAAAACCCAAAAGTCATTCAGATTTGTGCAGATAAAGACATTGTATTTCCAATAAAATATTCGAAACCGAACTATGTGATTGAAAACGGAACACATCTTTTTCCTGCCACCAAGCACCGCGAAGTTTCCGAACTTTTAAGTAAAATTTTCAGCTGATTATTTTTTTAGATTTAAATCTTCGTCTTTCATCATCATCCGCAGCACCAGCCAAAGCCCAATAACAGCGGCTGTACAGAAAAAAATCATTGCCAATCCCGGATATCCCAAAATGGTAAAGGTTGATGGAATCCGCATCAGCAGGGCAGCACCAATAATCAGCGCAGCGATGATAACGCCAATCGATATTCTGTTCGCTACTTTCTGAAAACCGTCCGTCAGTCGCTGTTCATCAATCGCGTCTATTTTAATTTCAAATTCGTTATTGGCAAGCTTTTCTGTAATAATGTTAAGTCTTTCCGGCAGTTTTTCGGTGAGCTTTTTTGCTTCCAAAGCTTCTGCGAAGAAGTTGTCGGGTTTCAGTTCCTGAAGCATTTTTTTCTGCATCAGTTTTTCCACATTCCGTTCAATGGCACGCTGTAAATCGTAATCAGGAGTAAGTACCGCCACAATCTGATCCATATTCATCAGGATTTTCCCAAGAATATTAAGCTCCACCGGAAGTTTAATGCTTTTTTCCGCGGCAATTTTATTCATCTGAATCAGCAATCTTCCTGTCTGTAAGTCTTTTGCAGTTTTGTTCTGTGAATCTAAAACGAGGCGGTTAATTTCTTTTCTGAATCCGGCAAGATCCGCATTTTTATCGTACTCGCTCATTTTAAGCAGCGTATTGGCTGTTTCCTCTCCATTATATTTGCTGATGGCAATAAGTAACTTTAAAATATTTTCGCGCAGATCCGGGCCGAACTTAGCCACCATACCCAAATCCATGAGCGCGATTCTGTTGTCTTTGGTAAGATGAACATTTCCCGGATGTGGGTCAGCATGGGCAAATCCGTCGAAAATGATCTGTTTCAGATAAGCGGCAACCAGTTCATCAACCAACGGTTTGTAATTGGT
>NZ_DAMBHK010000055.1:8355-16455 GCF_032060305.1 Kaistella sp.
CGGCAACCAGTTCATCAACCAACGGTTTGTAATTGGTTTCTATTCTGGAAATAGGAGAAATTGAGGTTATTTTCTGCCCGTCGATATAATCCATCGTCAGGATTTTCGAGGTAGAGTAGCCTTCAACAGGCTGAGGAATGACTATTTTAGGATACTTCCTGGTATTTTCTCCCAAGGCGATAAGGTTTTCCGCTTCTTTTACATAATCGAGTTCGTTAAGAAGAATGAAACGGAGTTCATCTAAAATCTCATCAACCGCATATTTCTTTGCTGTTTTGTTGTGTTTTACCGCAACATCTGTAAGCTCTTTTAATGTATCAAGATCTTCGATGAAATTTTTTCTGACTCCCGGTCTCTGAATTTTTACCGCAACCTTCTTTCCGGAACGCAGAACTGCAAGGTGAACCTGCCCTATAGAAGCGCTGGCAAGCGGCTGAACTTCGAAACTTTCAAAAGCTTTGGAAATGCGCTGCCCGATTTCTTCTTCTACAATTTTCTGAACTTCGCTGTACGGAATTTCTTCGACATCATCCTGCAGCGATTCCAGCGCTTTCAGATAAGGTTCCGGAATCAGATCCGGTCGCGTAGAAAGCAACTGACCCAATTTCACGTACGTAGGTCCCATGTTTTTAAGGTCTTCGGCAAGTTCTTCTGGGTTTTTGTAATCGTGTTCAGAATCATCGAAATTTTCATTGTTTAGTGCATTTTCGCTTGCTGCTTTGAAAACATCGCTGTTCCAGTATTTTAAAATGAACGAAATAAATTTGGTATAATTGCTGAATTTTTCTGGGATTGTAGACATAATTTATTTTTTGAAATTACCGTTACAAAAACCGTGCTTATTGGGGTTGATTTGTTTTCTGCTTTTCAAGTTTTCTGAAATATCCTCTGAAAAAAATGTTGTGCTTCAAGGCTTCAAGGTTTTGGTTGAGATTGTAACTTGCTTTGTTGATATTACTCATGGTAGAATCTAAATTTTTCACAAAAACCGAATCATTAGAAAGATAATTGATGGCGCCTTTGCCGTTTTTTGCGTTGTTGATGGTTGCATTAAGATTGTCGACGGTTCGGTTGATGTTTACCGCTGAATGATCCAGATTTACAATTACTTTTCTGATTTTATTGGCCATGGCACTGTCTTTCAGGACGCCTACCATTGTTTCTTTTCTGTCGAGTCCGGAAATCATATGGTTCAGTTGGTTGATCGTCTGCGTGGTTCCTTTACTTGAATATTTTAAAAATGCAATACTCGCGCGAAGGTCGCTCAGGCTTGTTTTCAGGTCGTTTCCTGCAGTTTGGTCATTGAGTAATATTCCCAGCGTTCCGTTGCCTTCATTAATTTTTTCTGAAATTTCCAGAAGATTATTTGTAATTCGCTCCGCGTTTTGATTTGTCTTGCTCAGTGTTTTCAACAGATCGTCGGTAGTTAATTTTTTCTCGGTTTTTATCAAGTCACCGCTTTTTACCGGACCAAGATTTCCTGTTCCCGGAATGATGTTTACCACCATATTTCCCACCAAACCATCAGTACCAATACTTGCCTGCGCATCTTTTTTAATGAATCTGAAAACATTGCTGTCAATACCCATCTCGACATTAATTAAGCTGTCGTTAATGATTTCAATTTTCTTTACAGATCCGGCGTTAATTCCCGAAAATCGTACGGAATTTCCCGGCTGCAGGCCATTCACATTGGTAAAATGAGCTTTCAGGATCTCAGTTTTGCCGAAAAGCTGCTGTTTACTTCCAATAAAATATACGGTGAGTATGAAAATTACTGAGCCAATAATTACAAAAAGGCCGAGTCTTAACTTTTGTGTTGTTGATTTTTCCATCTTTTCTAATTATTTGAAAAACGCTTTCACCTTCGGATCCTGCGATAAGGAGAGTTCCTGAAAAGTGCCTTCAGCATAGTTTTTTCCGTCAATTAATAAAATCATCCTGTTAGAAATCACCCTCGCACAATCGACATCGTGAGTGATAATAATTGAAGAGGTGTTGTATTTTTTCTGTACAGATTTCATCAGAATAATAATTTCTTTAGCTGTTATGGGATCCAGACCTGTAGTTGGTTCATCATAAATAATAATTTTGGGCTGCAGAATAAGCGTTCTTGCCAATGCAATTCTGCGCTTCATTCCTCCGGAAAGTTCACTCGGCATCAAATCTACAGCATCCGCCAAGCCTACATTTTCCAGGGCTTCCATCACCAGTGGAGTCGTGTCTTTCAGTTTTCCGAATTTTTTGGTATGTCGGCGCAACGGAAATTCAAGATTTTCCCTTACAGACATCGAATCGTAAAGTGCGCTGCCCTGAAACAGAAAGCCAATTTCAGTGCGCAGTTCGTCAAGCTCTTCACGGTTCAGAAGATTTATTTTCTTTCCCATAATTTCTATTGAGCCTTTGTCGGGAATTTCCAGACCGATCAGACATTTAATCATCACCGATTTGCCTGAACCCGATTTTCCCATGATGACGAGATTTTCGCCTTCATTAAGGGTAAGGTTAAAACGGTCGAGCACAATATTGTCACCGAATCTTTTTTCAAGATTTTCTATCTTTATTAATGCGCTGTTGGGATGAATATTTTCCATTTTACGTTACAAAAATATTGGTGATCAGAACCGCGATAAAGTCGATAATGAAAAGAAACGTCGAGGAATAAACCACTGCCGAATTGGCGGCAATTCCCACACCTTCAGTACCTTTGTTACAATAATATCCTTTAAAACAGCCTACCAAACCGATGGCAAAGCCAAAGAAAAAACTCTTAATCGTGGCAGGAATCAGATCGCTGAACTCCAAACTGTTGAAAACCTGATTAAAATAAAGCGTGAACGAAACATTTCCTTTGGTGCTTTCAACCAGATAAGATCCGAAAATCGCAATAAAATCACTGTATATCACAAGAAGCGGCAACATTACCGTTGTGGCTAAAATCCGTGTAATTACAAGATATTTAAAAGGATTTGTGCCCGAAACTTCCATCGCATCAATCTGCTCTGTAACCCGCATGGAGCCGATTTCTGCACCAATTCCGGAGCCGATTTTACCTGCACAGATAAGACCTGTAATAATAGGCCCAATTTCTCTTATAAGTGAAATACTCACCATGGCCGGAATCATCGAAACTGCGCCGAATTCCTGCAACGTTGGGCGGGTCTGCAGCGTAAAAACCAAACCTATAATTAATCCTGTTACGGTTACCAGAAAAAGCGACCGGTTCCCGATATAAAAGCACTGTTTCAGGAACTCCTGAAATTCGTAAGGCTTTTTAAAAACTTCCTTGAAGAAACGGATTGTGAAATAACTCAGCTCACCAATTTCTATAAGAAATGATTTTAGGGGATTGCTGATGCGGCTGAAAGCAGACATGCTGTACTAAAAATAAAGTTGTTTCATCGAAATATCTCTATCGAATTTACTCATAATTTTACGAAAATCACTCAAAATGAGTATGATTTATGTTTCTTAGAGCATTTTCGGTCATGGTTTTTTTTAATGTTTTTGGTATCGAATAAAAGGTTATTTTTGCAGCATTATGCAATCAATAAGTGTTTTTGAAATCATCAAAGTTGGTATAGGTCCGTCAAGTTCACATACCATGGGACCGTGGAATGCGGCTGAAAGTTTTTTAAATCTAATTCGCAGGAGTCATCCACTTTCAGAGGTGAAGGAAGTTTTTGTTGAATTTTTCGGGTCACTGGCAAAAACCGGTATCGGGCACGGAACCGATATTGCCGGAATGTTGGGACTTTCCGGTGAAAATTTTAAAAAGATTGACACTTCACTGATTGATGCAAAAATCGAAGACATTAAAACTTCAAACCAGATTAATTTAGGTGGAGAAAAAGTGATTCCTTTTGTTTATGGCCATCATTTAATTCTCAATAAACAGCGCTCATTGGATTTTCATCCCAACGGAATGATTTTTAAAGCAGTTTTAGAAAACGGTGAAGAAATCGCCCAGGATTATTATTCCATCGGTGGAGGCTTTATTGCTACCCAGGAAGAAAATTCCTACGAAACGCATTGTGTAAGAACACTTTATCCGTGTCATAATGGTGATGATCTTATGAGAAATATTCAAAAATTAGGTCTTGAAAAAATTTCAGATTTAATTTTCATGAATGAAGAATCCTGGCGCACCAAAGAAGAAACCGAGCAGGAAGCACTCTATATTTGGCAGCAAATAAAAGAATGCATTTATAAAGGCATCAGTAAAGAAGGGATTCTTCCGGGCGGGCTTAATGTTACGCGCCGTGCGGCAGGATTAAACCGAAAACTTCTTGGTGAAAAAACATACACTACGATCGACGAATGGTTCACCAGCGTTGTGGAGGCGGAAGAAACTTTTACCAATATCAACAAATGGGTTTCGTGCTTTGCTTTGGCGGTAAACGAGGAAAATGCCAGTTTCGGCAGAATTATTACTGCGCCAACTAATGGCGCCAGTGGTGTAATTCCTGCGGTTCTTATGTATTCTCAGGCTTTTACGGCGCACCGCACTGAAGAAGATATTATCCGTTTTCTTTTGGTAGCGGGAGAAATCGGGACTTTATTCAAAAAAAATTCAACCATATCCGCAGCAATGGGCGGTTGCCAGGCAGAAGTAGGCGTTTCATCAGCAATGGCCGCAGCGGGACTTACTGAAATCATGGGCGGAAGTCCAGGACAGGTGTTAATGGCAGCAGAAATCGCCATGGAACACCATTTGGGAATGACCTGTGATCCAATCGCCGGATTGGTTCAGATTCCGTGTATTGAAAGAAATTCGATGGGTGCGATTAAGGCAATTACCGCGGCCAATATTGCGATAGAATCTGATCCCACCAAAGCAAAAGTTTCGCTTGACCAAGTAATACAGTCGATGTGGGATACGGCACAAAGTATGAGCGACCGTTTTAAGGAAACATCAGAAGGCGGTTTGGCGATTGCAGTGAATGTGGCTGAATGTTAAGTTCAGAGAATTATTTATCTAAAATTCCGCGGATTTTATTGGCATTTCGAATGAGATCTTCCACAAGTTCGTAATTCTCTTTTTCCAGGGCTGATTTAAATTTTCGGAGCTGGGAAATATGCTCATTAAGTACATCGAGCACATTTTCTTTATTTTGTTTGAAAATCGGGACCCACATTTCCGGATGCGATTTCGCCAGACGCACGGTACTCGAAAAACCGGTACTCGCCAATTGGAAAATGGTATCTTCTTCGCGTTCTTTTTCTAAAACCGTATTGGCAAGCGCATAAGAAGTAATGTGTGAAATGTGCGAGATATAGGCGGTGTGAATGTCGTGATCTTCCGCAGACATATAAATCAGATGCATATCCAGATTTTCCGCAGTATTTTCTACGGTTTTCAGCGCGTCTTCCGCTGAATGTTCGCGGTTGCAGATTACAGCTGCGCGACCAGTGAAACTCTCTGAAATTGCCGATTGAGGTCCGGAATTTTCGGTTCCCCACATTGGGTGAAACGCGACGAAACGGTTTCTGTTGACATGATTTTTCACTGAATTTACAATTCCTGATTTTGTGGAACCTGCATCCATAACTGTTTGCTGCTGTGTCACAAGATCTAGAACTTCTGGCAACAGTTTTTTTGCAGCATCAACCGGAATCGCAATAATAACTAAATCTGAATTTTTTACAGCGTATTCGAGTGAAGCAATTTCATCGATAATACCGAGCTTTTTCGCTTCGTGAAGGTGATTTTCGTTCTGGTCAACTCCATAAATGTGTGAAGCAAAACCTTTTGCTTTTAATTTCAGCGCCATAGAACCGCCGATTAATCCGACACCGATGATCGAAATTTTCATCTTTAAATAAGAATATTATGCGTAAGAATTATAAAACTATCTGAGTTTTTTTAGCGTATTGAACGTGTTCTGCTCCTTACATTTTTCGTAATTAATCTCAAACCTTGGATTCTTCTTTGGATAAACCAGAATGTAAGAAGGGCAGGGCTTCTTTTGTGCCTCACTACGCTCGAAATCTACTTCACCGAACGTAATGATGCTGTCTTTCAGGAACTTTTCGTCAACGTTATTGAGTTTCATCTCTTCGGAAAATGCCGGACTGTACACCATTTTCTTGGAAAGTGTCTCTGCAATCACCCTGGAATTGGGAAGATAACCGCTGCAGCTTGCCCCTTTTTTGTTTAGAATGAAAAATACGATCAATAATCCCGGAATAAGACCGATAAGAAAGAATTTTAATTTTCTCATCTAAAAAATTAAAAGATTGATGTCATGATAAGTAAGGTCGAATCGGTCGCAGATGAGTTTTTTGGTGTGTCGGCCTTTGTACATATACAGCGACTGCTTCATTTCATTTTTGCGGATCAGCATATTCTCGAAACCGCCTTCTTCATCATAATTCAGCAGATAGCTCAAAAAGAAATTAGAAACTGCTTTGGTGGTGGTTCTCGGCATCTTCGAGGTTAAATTCGGTAAACCGCAGTGTATCACGCCATGTTTGATGATATACGGATTTTCCATATCGGTAAGTTCGGATGTTTCGATCACTTTGCCGTTGTCGATGGTTACGTCGATAATTACGCTTCCTTTCTTCATTTTGGTAACCATTTCTTCCGTAACAATAGGGCAGAGGCTGATTTTTGAAAGTGCGCCAATCACGACATCGGCTCTTTTTAAACTTTTTGAAAGTTCCTTAGGATCGATGATAGAAGTCGGAACCCGCCCGTCGACCATCATGTGTAATCTGCGGAGTTTTGACAGTGAATTATCGAAAACTTTTACACTTGCTCCTAAACCTAAAGCGGCTTTGGTAGCAAATTCACCCACGATTCCGGCGCCCAGAATTACAACTTCTGTTGGTCGAACGCCTGTAATTCCGCCGAGCATTAATCCGTTGGAAAGTGCGAGTAGTTCTGCCGCATAAAGTATCGAAATATTTCCGGCAATTTCACCAATCAAACGAACAAGAGAAAGCTGCTTGTATTCATCAATAATAAATTCGAAAGCGATCGCATTAACTTTCTTTTCTGCAAGTTTTTTAAAATATTCCTGATCGCGTAGATTGATCTGAAGCGCAGAAATCAGATAGGTACACGGTTTTAAAAACTCAATTTCCTCTGTTGTAGGAGGATTTATTTTGAGAACTAAATCCTGCTGAAAAGCTTCGCGGGGATCATGGGTAATCTGAGCTCCGGCTTCCGAATACTGCAGGTCGGTAAAAAAAGATCCGTCGCCGGCCCCGGATTCTACCACAATCTGGTGACCGTGTTCTACCAAAACCTGTACCGCGTCGGGCGTTAGGCATGTTCTGCGTTCATTAAGACAGGTTTCTTTCGGAACTCCGATAGCAAACTGTTTTCCTTTTTTTACCACTTCCAGTTTTTCTTCCTGTGGCATCAGTTCCTGCTCAGAAAACGGGGTGAAAATATTTGTACTGCTCATTAGTTACGATTTGCGTATACAAAGAATAAGTTATTGATAGTCGATAAATAAAGCTACAAAGATACAATGATTTAGCGACTAAAAAATAAAATTTACCTGAAAGTAACGGTCCTTGTTTCTTCCTTGTTGCTTATCGTTATTTCGTGGTGAGGCAAACCTTGCAGTTCATCTTCATAAATTTCCGGCCATTCAATGATACAGAGTTGCGCATTGTCCAGGTATTCATCCATCCCGATATCGTAAACTTCACCAATATTTTTCATGCGGTAAAGATCGAAGTGAAAAACCTTTCCTTTCGGTGTATGATACTCGTTTACAATGGCATATGTCGGCGAAGAAACTTCGTCTTTGCTTCCCAAATTCTTCAGGAGAAATTTGGTGAATGTTGTTTTTCCGGCGCCAAGATTTCCTTTTAAAAGCAGAATATTATGCTGAAAATGAGGCATTATTTCATCTGCCACATCTTGCCAGTCTTCAATTTTATTGATTTTGAATTCCATCTTTTTTTGTTTCTATTTATAGATTTCGATTTCAATTTCTCCGTTTTCGGTTACCGCGCCACGATACATTCCGGCAGTGTTGAAAGGCATTGCAATGTTTCCGTCTTTGTCTAAAGCGATTAAGCCTCCATCTCCGCCCATTTTTTCGATCTGGTCGATGGTTTCCTGAGCTGCGGTTTTAA
>NZ_DAMBHK010000056.1:0-16155 GCF_032060305.1 Kaistella sp.
CAGGAAGCATTATACTTTCATAATTTCCGCTTCTTTAACTTTTAAATGTTCGTCGCACATTTTAACATATTTATCAGTCACCAACTGAATTTTTTCTTCAGCATCTTTAATAAGATCTTCTGATACGCCATCAAGCTTTTTAAGTTCTTTCATTCCATCCTGTCTTGCATTACGAATAGTAATCTTGGTTGATTCTGTCTCCGCTTTCGCCAATTTTGTAAGTTCCCGTCTTCTTTCTTCTGTTAAAGGAGGCACATTCAGGATGATATTTTCACCATTATTCATGGGTGCAAAACCAAGATTTGAGTTGATAATGGCTTTTTCAATAGCTCCAATAGCTGTTCTGTCCCAAGGTTGAATGGAAATCGTCATCGCATCGGGCACCATTACATTAGCAACCTGGTTAATGGGAGTTGATGCGCCGTAATACTCCACCATCACATCCTGCACCATTGTTGTGGATGCACGGCCTGCTCTGATTTTTTGAAAAGCATGGTCAAGATGTTTCATCGCCGCATCCATTTCCTGCTTCACCATATCAATAATCATTTCTAAATCTTCCATAACGTGTTTGTTTTCAGTTTTTTATTCCAGAATGTTTTCCCTTCATTAATCTGGAAATCGGTCTGGATTATTTTTAAAATTTTGATTTATATATTTACAAGTGTTCCGATATTTTCACCTTCCACAATTTTCAATAGATTTCCTTCTTTGTTCATGTCGAAAACAATAATCGGTAATTTATTTTCGTGGCTTAAGGTAAAGGCAGTCATATCCATAACTTTCAAGCCTTTTTCGAAAACTTCATCAAATGTTAATGAATTAAATTTCACGGCGTTATCATTTTTTTCCGGATCTGAATCATAAATTCCATCGACTCTTGTTCCCTTCAGAATTACATCAGCACCAATTTCGATGGCTCTGAGCGTTGCCGCAGTATCTGTGGTAAAATATGGATTTCCGGTTCCCGCACCGAAAATAACGACTCTACCCTTTTCAAGGTGTCTCGTTGCTTTTCTTTTGATGAAGGGTTCTGCAACCTTATCCATTTCAATCGCAGATTGAAGACGGGTGTAAATCCCGGCATCCTCCAGTGCTCCCTGCAACGCCATCCCATTAATCACGGTGGCCAGCATCCCCATGTAATCTCCCTGAACTCTGTCCATTCCTTTAGCAGCTCCTGCCAAACCACGAAAAATATTTCCTCCACCAATCACAATGGCAACTTCGCAGCCTTTATCGACTACTTTTTTTATTTCAGCAGCATATTCTTTAAGCCGGTCATTGTCAATTCCGTACTGTCGGTTTCCCATCAAAGCTTCACCACTAAGTTTCAGAAGAATTCGTTTATATTTCATTTTTTCTATTTTATCTCTTTTTTGCTCTGCAAATATAAGGAAACGCAAATAATCTCGTTAATAGAATTATATTTACAAGAAATATTTTTGATAAATTTTTAAAAAAATTATTTTTGCAAACATAAATACGAATTTGAAAAAAATTATCTCCGTTTCGGTTCTTCTTTTTACCACCATTTTGTTAGCTCAGGAAGGAACAAATGTGTACCCGTTTCTCAACATTCCGGTGTCTGCAAGACAGGCCGCTTTGGGAGGCGATGCTGTTTCGGTACGGGATTACGACGTAAGTTTCGCAGCCGTGAATCCCGGTTTAATGAATCTTGAACAGGATGAAATGATTTCGCTGAACTATGCTTCGTATCTCTCCGATTCTAAATACGGAACCATCAGTTATGTAAAAGATTTGGAAGAAGGTCATTTAGTAAGTCTCAATGCACGATACATGGACTACGGCAAAATGCCGAGAACCGACGAAAGCGCTGTAATTGATGGTGAATTCGGAGCGATGGATGCTTCAATCGGATTAGGCTACGCCTACCAGTTCGATGAGGACTGGACGGTTGCAGGAAGCGCCAGTTTCGTGAGTTCAAGAATCGACAATTATACTTCGATGGCTGTGGTAGGAAATGCTGGAGTAACATATCATAACCGACAGAGTAACGAAACGCTTGCACTAGTATTCAGGAATTTCGGGTACCAATTCAAAACTTACAATGGATTGCGTGAAAATGTAGCATTCCGCGTAGATTTGGGTTATACCAAAATTTTAGATGAATTTCCAGTCGCGCTTACAATTACCGCCCACGATTTACAGAAACTGAATATTTCGCAGGATTATAACAACAATGGTCAGGAAATTAGCTGGAGCAGAAAAATCACCGATCACCTTTCTTTTGGTGCAGAATTGTTTCCGCAACAGGCTTTCAACATCCGTTTTGGGTATAATGTAAAGCGCGGAAATGAACTTGCGGTGCTCGACCAGCGAAGCTTTTCAGGCCTTTCTGCAGGTTTCGGGATTAAAATTTCGTCCTTCCGGTTTGATTATGCCCATGTGCGTTATCACAACTCATCTAATGTAAACCTCTTCGGTCTTACTTTAGATTTAATTGAAGTGGGCGGAAACCGACGATAATTTCCATTTAAAACTTTCTAGTCTTCACATCATCGGTTTCGCAAATTCAAAAAAAATCATGAAATTTGCGGCATGAGAAAACCTGTTATTGCCATCGACGGCTATTCGTCCACCGGAAAAAGTTCAATATCAAAAGTTATTGCAGAGCGGTTGGGGCTTGTTCATATGGACACAGGAGCACTGTATAGGGGAATTACTTATTTCGCTCTTCAAAACTGTCTTAATGAATCCGGTGAAATCGATTTGCCGTTGCTTTTCTCTAAATTAAATGAAGTGCATCTTGAGTTTTCGGAACTTGAGAATGAACTTGTTCTGCTTCTCAACGATAAAGACGTTTCCAAAGAAATCAGGTCAAATGAAGTTTCATCACAGGTAAGTTTAATTGCCTGCCAAAAGGAAGTGCGCGATTTTTTAATGGAAACCCAGCGCTCCATCGCAGCCAAAGGCGGTGTGATAATGGATGGCCGCGACATCGGCACCGTTGTTCTGCCCAATGCCGATTATAAATTTTTTCTCACCGCCAGTATTGAAGAACGGACAAAACGTCGTTTTCTGGAACTGCAGGGTTTGGGCATGCCCAGTGAGGAGCATGAAGTAAGACATAATTTAATCACCCGTGACAAAATCGACAGTGAGAGAACCGTAGCTCCTTTGAAACAAGCTGACGACGCAATCCTGATTGACAATTCAAATTTAACAAAACAAGAGACCATTGACCTCATTCTTTCCTTCATTAAAGACTTTTAACATAATTTTAAGAATGGGGTTTGTTTAATTGGTATATAAATTGTAACTTTATGAGAGATGAAAAAAAGCATCAAACATTAATTATTAACTATTAAAAATTATCTAAAATGTCTAAAAAAGGAAATAATGCAGCAGGAGTTTTGGCAGGTCTACTTGCAGGTGCTGCGGCAGGTTTAGTTCTGGGAATGCTTTACGCTCCGGAAGAAGGTACTGAAACGAGAAAAAAAATTAAGAATAAAGCAAACGAACTGAAAGATCAGGCAGTTGATCAGTACGGTAGAGTTTCTGAAAAAGCGAAAGAGCAGTTTCAGGATGTTTCCGGCAAGGTAAGAGACCAGTATGGTAATATCTCTTCTCAGGTAAAAGAAACTGCCGACAAAGTAGTATCTTCAGTAAAAGAAGGGTACGATAAATACAAAGACCAGGCAATTGCAAAAACAACTGAAGTGGTAAAAGATGTAGAAAATGAATTAGACGGACTTAAATCTTAATTGAACTTCCGTTTTATTCCATTAAAATAAAAAGGAACTTTAATTCTAAGTTCCTTTTTTTGTAACTTTAAACAAAAATATTATGCTAGACCTTGTAAAAGAATATGCTGCAAAGCGACTGGATCTTCTTAAAATGGAAGCTACAGAAAAATCTTCGGTTACCGCAGGAACTTTTACTTTTTTGGCAATTGCTGCAGTGGCGGCCATATTCTTCTTAATATTGCTCAATATCGGGTTAGGTTTGCTCATCGGTTCTTACTTAGGCAATTACGCTTATGGTTTGCTTATTATGGCAGGATTTTATCTTCTTATCATTATTATTGTATTCCTTACAAGAAATTCGATTAAAAATGCAGTAGCCAACAAAATTATTCAATCACTAAACAGTTAAATAATGGGAACCAAATACAGCAGCCTGGAAGAACTCCGTCGAAAAAAAGAATTACTTAAAAAAGAAGTTACCGAGATCGAAGAATTAATTACATTCGACAATACAAAGGAAAGCTTAAGCGCCTTCACCAACGGTTTTACAGATAAATACCTAAAAGAGGAAATTAAACCAGATGGTGCCACCAGCATTTCTTTAAATACCAACGAGATTGTAAAAGAATTTTCCAACAGCGTTAAAGATACGGTACTCAACAGAAACGCCGTTTACGGCTTTGCCAAAAGCGATACCGGAATGAATTTGGTAGAAAATGCCCTGAAAATCGGTGCCGTAACTTTTGTCGGGAATTATGCCAGAAAAAGTCTTTACAACACCAGCTGGAAGAAAAAAGCCATTGGTCTTGCACTGATTTATCTCGCACCCATTGCATTGAAATACGTGCGCGAAAAACTTGAGCAGTATCAGAGAAACAGAACAACCTCGAGCCTTGAGCAGTTGATTTAATAAAAGCCCCAATGCGTTTTTTTATTTTTCCGAAAAAATTTGTCCCAGAATTATGCCCGCCGCCATCGAAACGTTCAGGCTTTCTGTAGCACGGGATTTACCAAAACGGGGAATTGTAATTTTATCGGTTAAAAGTTCTTCGGTTTTCGGGCGTATTCCGTTGCCTTCATTTCCCAAAACCAAACTGAATTTTTCCGGAAATGAATATTGATACAGGTTTTTTCCGTCCATATCGGTTCCGATAATGGCTGAAGAAGAATTCTGAAGATAGGCCTGAATATCTTCATAAACAATATTGACGCGCAGAAACGAACCCATGCTTGCCTGAATGACTTTGGGATTATAAAAATCTACGGTGTCTTCGCTGCATATAATCTGTTCAATCCCGAACCAATCGGCCAGTCTGATGATCGTTCCCAGATTCCCGGGATCCTGAATACCGTCGAGAATGAGCTGTATTGAAAAATGCGGTAAAGTTTTTGCTTCTCTAAGTTCGCAGACCGCTACCGAATCTTTCGGGTTTTGCAGAAAGCTTATTTTTTTTAATTCGGTTGGGGAAACAGGAGTAATATGTACATTTTCAACTGAAAATTCATCTGGATTTACCGTGTAAATTTCGCTGATTTTATAATGTGACGAGGGTATTTCTTTAATTGTTTTATTGCCTTCAACCAAAAACAAATTGTATTTTTGTCTGAACTTCTTTTTGTCTAAAGACTGTAAAATTTTTATTTTATGAGCCGTAAGCATTTATCAAAATATTTTCAAAAGTATTACATATTTTTCGCATCTGCAATTACTGTATTTTTTCTGTACGCCTGCAGCACGACAAAAAAAGTTCCCGAGGGCGAATATTTGTTAACAAAAAACAATTACCGTTACGAGGACGGAAAGATTTTAGATGATGAAGTTCCTAATTATGTAAGCCAGAAACCCAATAAAAAACAGCTTTTTCTTTTCCCTATCGGGCTTTGGATGTATAATGCAACCAACCCGAAATATGATTCGATTCTGAATGAATATATGACATATCCCTCCGAAATGAGAAACCAGAAACTTCGCGATTCTCTTTTCATTAAATACGAACATCCGGAATACGTGGGAAAAAGTTTGTTTTATGAGCGTTTCATGCACAATATAGGTCAACCTCCCGTAATTTTGGATCAGGGAAAAACTGAAACAAGCGCCAATTCTATCCGTAAATTTTTCGTGTACAAAGGTTATTGGGATGCCGATGTAAAATTCAGTCATGAGCTGGATTCTGCCGCAAAAAAAGCGCAGGCAAATTATCTGATTACTCATAAGGATCCTACCTATATCAGCGATTACTACTATAATATTCCCGATCCTAACATCAGAAATATCTACGAAGAGGACTTAACGAAAAGTCTTGTAAAAGGCAAACAAATCCTTGATCAGAGCACGTTGGAAAAGGAGGTGAAAAGGATCAATGACCTGATGAAAGACCGTGGATATTACAAATTCAATAATTCCAACGAAGAAATTTATTTTACAGCAGATACGCTTCAAAGCAGGAAAAACGTACCGCTTACCATGGATATCCACAAAGATTCTATGGATTCTCGCTACAAAATAACCACGATAGGTGATATTAAAGTTCATTTGCTAGAAAAACTTGCAGATTCTACCGAAACGGTAAAGGATTCCCTTTTAGGAATCAACTTTTATAAATTGGATGATCAGTTCAAAACAATGGCACTGTGGAGACCAATTATTTTAAAGAAAGGCGACGTTTATCAGCAGCGCAATCTGGATCTTACGAAACGGAATATCTCTTCTATGAACAATTTCAGCATCATTAAATATGATGAAATTTTACGTAAAGGTAATGACAGTATTCTGGATGTAAGTTATTATCTCGCTCCACTTCCGAAATACGATTTAAAGATTGCTACAGACATTAATTACTCGCAGATTCTCAACTTCGGGGTTTCTCCGTCGGTTGATTTAACGACCAGAAATGTCTTCGGCGGTGCCGAAAACTTAACGACCAGTGTGTCAGGGATTTTTGGTTCTATTGTAAATACCAAGAATCCGGATAAACGAAGTTTGGCCTATGAAATTTCTACGCAGGCCTCTTTAAATTTTCCCAGACTGTTAATGCCTTTCAAAACATGGCGGCTGATTCCTAAACGCTACTCTCCTACTTCATCGATTGTGCTGGGAGCTTCGGTTCAGGATAATATTGGTCTTGGTAGAATTGGTTTTAATGCAGGTTTAAATTATTTCGCGAATGTAAATGATATTGTTTCCCACCGGCTTTCTTTATTCACTACCCAGTTGAGTATTACACGCAACAAAGACCGTTATTATGATTTCTTTCCTGCAGATGCGGTGGTAAGAGAAAATATATTCCAGAATTATTCGCCTGCGCTTTATCAGGATTTTGTAAACGGACAAATCTCTTCCGATGATTTTTCTACCATAATCCTGAACGACACCAATTATCAAAATTCTTTAACGGGCGATGATCTGTCACTTTACAATACATTCAGACAATCACTTATCAACAAAGACCGCCAGACTCAGGACGTGCTGATTTCATCAATGATTTACAATGTAATTTACAATGAAATTGGTAAAAAAGACCGGCCAAATCCTTTCTATCTGAACGCCAAAGTCGAACTTGCCGGTAATGCTTTCGCACTGTTCAAAAGTAATCCAAGAGAAGTCGGTGTGATTTCAGGTGAAACCAAAAAGATTTTCGATATTCCGTATTCTCAGTTTGTGAAATTTGATGTTGATGTACGCAAATATTTCACCTTTTTCAATAACAAACATACGCTGGCCTTACGACAGTTTATCGGGGTCGGAATTCCGTACGGAAATTCTTCTACCATGCCTTTTGTGAGATCTTATTTCAATGGCGGTTCCAACGACATTCGGGCTTGGAGGGTTTTTGGAGGTTTAGGTCCTGCAGATTCGCAGCTCGACGAAAAAATCCGTTCCTACATCATGGACAATGTTAAACTCACCACCAATATTGAATACAGAATGCCTTTTACCCCAATGTTTGAAGGCGCTGCTTTCATTGACGCGGGTAATATTTGGAGTTTAAAAGACAGCGGTTTTGGCGACGAATTTAAATTCAACAAATTCCTGTCACAAATGGGCGTTGGAACGGGTGTAGGTTTAAGGGTGAATGTCGCCTACATTACTTTAAGACTTGATGCGGCATATAAAGTTTATGATCCGAATCAACCTGTTGGCGACCGCTGGGTTCTTGGCAACACCTGGAAACCGGTACTCAACTTTGCTTTTGGATATCCATTTTAGTGATAATTTCTATTTTGCATATTTTTTATTAATTTAACAAAATAATTAATATTTGTTTACGTTTAATAAGAAAAACTATGAAATTAACATTAAACTTGCCACTTAGCATTATTCTTTTAGCAGCGGTATCGTGCAGAACAGACGAATTGCCAACGCCAAATGTTACCGAAGATCCTTTTTTTAACCTTAATGTTGGTAATAAATGGGTTTATAAAACGTACAGAAATCCTGATTTCACAAATCCACAAAGTTCCTCCACATTCACAGGAAGAATTGATTCTGTAAGTATTGTCGGCAAAGAAAACATTCAGGGATTCACAGTGGCAAAAGAGCGGACTAAGACCCATTTCCCGAATTCAAATTTAAATGGCAATGTGAGTTACAGATATTTGAGGGTAAATACAAAAGGTCACTTGGTCTCCTATCCTGCTTCGGGTAATATCGACATTTCTGAAACAGGTGGACATGTGCTCCATCCAGGCATGGATATTAATTACATATATAATAATCCCATTTTTGACCTTGGGCCCGGCTCTCCGATTATCGGAAATGTGCTATACCAGTTGCAAAACGAATCAAATATCATTGTAGAAGGAACATCTTATACTGTTTTTCCTTATAAAGGGGTTTTTACCCCTATCAGCACTACAACTGGTCTGTTGCCTAAAACACAGGATATTTCGTATAAAAAAGGCTTAGGCTTAGTTAAAGAAATCTGTCATGCCGTATATGGAAATGATTATCTTGAAACCAGACTCGTTTCTTCAAAAATTATTTATTAGGAAAAAAATTCAAAATCATTGATATTCATAAAATTGCCAGAATTAGTTTTGGCAATTTTTATTTATATTTGATATCAACCAATATCAAATTATGAATTTCTCCACAAGGTCATTTTGCATTGCGCTGCTCGGCGCTACTATGCTGGTTTTTTCGCAGGAAAGAAATCTCAGAAATATTCAGAAACTTACTTTCGGTGGCGATAATGCTGAAGCTTATTTTTCACCCGACGGAAAAAAACTTACGCTGCAGGTTACCAATCCCACGATTGGTGCACACTGTGATCAGATTTATCTTTTAGATTTAAATCAGAAGAATATTTCAACGAAAGATTTAAACCTTATTTCAACAGGAAACGGCAGAACAACATGTTCTTTTTTTATGCCCGATGGAAAACATGTCATATATGCTTCCACCCATGAAGCCAACAAAAAATGTCCGGCAAAACCAAAACCGCGCACAGACGGCAAATATCTTTGGCCGATTTACGAAGAATTTGATATTTATGAAGCTGATTTAAACGGTAAAATCACAAGAAAATTTACCGATTCTCCGGGTTATGATGCGGAAGCGGTGGTTTCCCCAGACGGCAAATACATCGTTTTCACGTCAATCAGAAGTGGCGATCTCGAATTATGGCGGATGGATATTGACGGAAAAAACTTGAAACAATTGACTTTTGGATTGGGTTACGATGGAGGTGCTTTTTTCTCACACGATTCCAAAAAACTGGTCTTCCGTTCATCCAGACCTAGTACCGCGGCGGAAATTAAGGAGTATAAAGACCTTTTGGCAGAAAACCTTGTAGCACCCACCAACATGGAGATTTATACCATGAATATCGACGGTAGCGGCCTCAAACAGATTACAAATCTCGGTAAAGCAAACTGGTCGCCGTATTTTCATCCCTCGGATAAGAAAATTTTATTTTCATCGAACCACCATTCCACGAGAGGTTACGATTTCCAGATTTATTCCATTGATTTAGACGGAAACAATCTTACCCAAATCACCTATGAAAGTGAGTTCAATGCATTTCCGATGTTTTCACACGACGGAAAAAAATTGGTATTCTCGAGTAACCGCCAGGCCGGAAAAGCCCATGAAACCAATATTTTTATCGCCGATTGGGTAGAAACAGACCATCATGAAAATGTTTCTGAACAAAACCTTAAGAAAACAGTTTCCTATCTTGCATCTGATGAGTTAAAAGGCCGATTGGCAGGAAGTGAAGGCGAGAAAAAAGCTTCAGAATTTATTTCCAAAGAATTTAAATCCCTGAAATTAAAGCCCCGCAACGGAAAAAGTTATTTTCAAGACTTCACTTACGACCTGAAACTTAATCCGCACGAGGAAAGTTCCGCCGTTAAAATTAACAGCCGTAATGTCATCGGATATCTGGACAACAAAGCATCAAAAACCATCATCATCGGAGCTCATTATGATCATCTTGGCCTTAATGAACACCACAACTCTACCTTGATGAATTCCTACGGGCAAATCCATAACGGGGCAGATGATAACGCTTCCGGAGTTTCTGCGGTACTGGAGTTGGCCAGAATGTTTTCTCAAAATAAAACAAAAGAAAAAGCAAACTATGTTTTCGCACTTTTCTCAGGTGAAGAAGATGGATTAATGGGATCAAAAAAATTCGCTGAAGAGGTAAAAAACCACTATCCGAACGTTATTTCCATGATTAATCTCGATATGATCGGTCGTCTGAACAAAGACAAAGATCTGACGGTTGGCGGTGTAGGAACTTCGCCTGTTTTTGGGGAGATGATTAAAAAATATAAACCAGCAGGATTTAATCTGGCGATTGACAGCGCTGGTGTGGGTCCGTCGGATCATACGAGTTTCTACCTGAAAGACATTCCTGTTTTATTTCTCTTTACGGGAACCCACAGCGATTACCACAAACCGACAGATGACACAGAAAGGGTTAATTTCACAGGATTGCGCAACATTACCCATTACGTTTTCAATTTAGCCAACGGATTGGCCGAGGTTGAAAACATTCCTTTTACTAAAACCAAAATCTCTCAGAGCAAAGCCATCCCGAAATATAAAGTAACACTGGGAATAATGCCAAGCTATGCGGATTCCAAAGAAGGCCTACAAATCGACGGTGTTACGGAAAAAAGACCTGCAGACCTGGCGGGAATCAGAGCCGGCGACGTTCTCATTCGTATCGGAAAATGCGAAGTCAAAGAAGTGTACAGTTATATGGATTGCCTTTCGAAAATAAATTCAGGCGACGAACTTCCGGTAGCTGTCCTAAGAGATGGAAAAGAAATGACGGTGAATGTGAAGTTTTAAAATAAGTTAAATAAGAAAGGCGCTTTTCGGAGAGCGCCTATCTTATTGATTTTTCAATGCTTACTCTTCATCAAAAAGGTTTCCAATAGTGCCTTCATCCGGAAAATCAGCGTCTTTTACATCTTCATCAATGAATGAAATGTGACCTTCGGTACTTTCAACCACATCAAAACCCGGATTTATTTCTTCGGTAGGTTCTGGAATAGTGACGTTGATGCTTTTTACTTTACTTTTCGTCAATTGATTACCAATCGCCTTGATCCCTTTCACAGCTATAAACTCATCAACAATGATGGTTTCCGGATCTTTTTCTTTGCCTTTGTCTTTGGCGAAAATAATTTCTGCAGTAGAATTATTGGCCACGATTACCTGCTCAATAAACGATTTCGGGTGTTCTGAAGGCATGAAATTCTGGATATTCGTATTGTTTTCGAGCAGAAATCTCTTGATAAAGTAAATCTGCTTCTCACCATCAAAGTAAATCGCGGTAATAGGCTGTTCCGGATTCCATTTTTCGAGAATCAGATATTCATCATCGAAGCGGTTCATCAGGTCAAATGAAACAAGTTTTGCCTCGCCCTGCGCATTGATGGTGAGTATTTTATCGTCGCCTTTGAAACTTCCGAGCAAAGTTCCGCGTGCATCAGCGTTCAGCCTTCTCACAGTATCATCGAACCAGATTTTTCTCGGTGCCAGGGTTGAATGACCTTCTTCCTTCATTTCAACTTTTTTAATGGCGTATTTGGTCACCAGATTTCCTTTGGAATCGCGGCCTTTAATTGCCAGCTCCGAGAAATCGATTTCCATTTTATTCTTTCGTATCCTGGCGTTAGGTTTCAATAAAACCGTAACTACTTCGGCTTCGCCATTGGGATTTGCAGAAAAATACAGCATTTCTGAACCTTTCTTTTCGGAGGCCAGTTTGTAATCTGTATTCCTTGTAACACCGGTTACCGAAAATCTTTTCATGTAATAAGCGCCATCTCTGCCTTCACGGTAAATCATGTTGTAAACGGTGCGCTTGTCATTTTTTTTCCACACGGCAACATGTACGATATTTTTGCCGATAAAGGTTTTTGCTTCCACTTTCACCACTTTCATGGTACCGTCTTTCTGGAAGGTGATGATATCATCAATATCTGAACAGTCGAAAAGATACTGGTCTTTCTTTAAAGATGTTCCAATGAATCCTTCTTCGAAATTGGCATAGAACTTTTCGTTGGCTACTGCAACTTTTGTCGCGTCAATAGTGTCGAAAATTCTCAGTTCTGTCCGTCGCTCCTTGCCTTTTCCGTATTTTTTCTGGATGTTGATGAAATAATCGATGGCATAAGTGATCAGGTTATTCAGATGATGTTTTACCTGTTCTATTTTGCCTTCCAGATTCAGTAAATTCTCGATGGCTTTATCCTGGTCATATCTCGAGATCCGCATAAACGGAAGTTCGGTAAGCTTAATGATATCCTCGGTCGTAACAGTCCGCAAAAGGTTTTTGGTAAAAGGTTTCAGGGCTTTGTCAACCGCTTCATACACTTCTTCTTTTGAAGATTTACCTTTAATTTCCTGGTAAATTTCGTTTTCGATAAATATTTTTTCGAGACTTGCAAAATGCCATTTTTCCTGAAGTTCATTCAGCTCAATCTCCAGTTCTTTTTTAAGGAGAGCAACCGTATGATCAGTATTTCTTCTTAAAATCTCTGAAACGGTTAAAAATTCAGGTTTATCGCCGACGATGACGCACGCATTGGGTGAAATTGGGATTTCGCAATCGGTAAATGCGTACAGTGCATCGATGGTTTTATCTGGCGAAACATCGTTATTGAGATGAATGTTGATTTCAACCGTATCCGAAGTGTTATCCTCAATTTTCTTGATTTTAATCTTCCCTTTCTCGTTGGCTTTGATGATGGAATCGATGAGATCGCCGGTATTTTTACCGAAAGGAAGTTCGGTAATGCAGAGCGTGTTTTTATCTTTCTGAATGATTCTGGCTCGTGCACGTATTTTTCCGCCTCGTTCGCCATCGTTATAATTGGAAACATCGAGCATGCCGCCGGTAAGAAAATCCGGGAAAAGTTCAAATTTCTTTCCTTTCAGATGGGCAATAGAAGCGTTGATCAGTTCATTAAAATTATGAGGCATAATTTTGGTGGAAAGTCCCACCCCGATACCTTCAACGCCCGACGCAAGGAGTAACGGAAATTTTACAGGCAGATCAATTGGTTCATTGTTTCTTCCGTCATAGGACTTCGCCCACTGCGTGGTTTTCGGGTTGAAAACAACTTCCAGCGCGAACGGGGTAAGCCTTGCTTCAATATATCTTGCTGCAGCGGCAGAATCTCCGGTAAAAATATTTCCCCAGTTTCCCTGCGTATCGATCAGTAATTCTTTCTGGCCAATCTGCACCATCGCATCGGTAATCGAGGCATCACCATGCGGGTGATATTTCATGGTATTCCCCACAAGGTTTGCTACTTTATTGTAGCGGCCGTCTTCCAGCTCACGCATGGAGTGCATGATGCGGCGCTGTAC
The DNA here is from genome assembly GCF_032060305.1 of Kaistella sp. Lineage (NCBI taxonomy): Bacteria > Pseudomonadati > Bacteroidota > Flavobacteriia > Flavobacteriales > Weeksellaceae > Kaistella > Kaistella sp. The sequence continues at coordinate 13,549 of NZ_DAMBHK010000056.1, forward strand.
AGGTTTGAATCCATCAAAAATTGAAGGAATTGCCCTGTCCAGAATTACGTAGGATGCGTAATCTAGAAACCAGTTTCTGTAAAGACCGGAGACTTTTTTCAGGGATTCTTCGTGGTGATTTTCTTGTTCTTCCATCAACTTATAGCTCTCTCTTATTTTCTTTGTTTTCTCTGATGACTTTGCTTAATGAGAATTTCAGGTCTTTCAGTTCCTTTTTACTCAGGTAAGATACATCGTATTTCAGGGTTATAATTTTATTTTTTTTACTTGAAATATTTATATACAGTTTCCTGAAAATCAATGCATCAATAATTTCATAGCTGATGAGTTTGTATTTCGGAAACTCATCACTTATCGCTTTCTCGTAAAATAATACGTTTCGGTTTTTAAAATTCAAAGCTTCGCCGTCACTGTCGTATTCGAAAATCTGCCGTCCTCTCAGGTAAAATATCAATCCGAAAATGCTTGGAACGATGATGAGCAAGGCAGTAGTGCCTCTTCCAAGAAAGTCAAATTTGAAAAGTTCCATAAAGAATGCACCACAGCCTAATACGAAAATAAGTAAAATCGTGGTGCTTATAAAATTATAGAAACCTGCTTTGTTGCGGTTATTGAGTCTCATCGATGTGTTACAGATTACTTAAACTTCGGCATCTTCCAGAATTTCTTTTTTATCAATATCCGGATCTTCCACCACCAGATTTTGCAGGATAAACTGCTGCCTGTCGGGCGTATTTTTTCCCATATAGAACTCAAGAAGCTGATCAATCGTTTGGTCTTTTCCTAAAACTACAGGTTCTAGACGGATGTCTTTCCCGATAAAATGTTTAAACTCATCAGGCGAAATCTCGCCAAGACCTTTAAACCTAGTTATTTCGGGGTTTTTGCCGAGTTCATTTAAGGCTTTTATCCTTTCTGCTTCGGTATAGCAGTAGCGGGTTTCTTTCTTGTTTCTTACCCTGAATAAAGGAGTTTGGAGGATATAAAGATGTCCGTTTTTAATTAAATCCGGAAAAAACTGCAGGAAGAAAGTAATCATTAGCAAACGGATGTGCATGCCGTCGACATCGGCATCGGTTGCGATAATCACGTGGTTATAGCGCAGATCTTCCAGTGAATCCTCAATATTCAGCGCTGCCTGCAGCAGGTTGAATTCTTCATTTTCGTACACTACTCTCTTAGTCAAGCCATAACAGTTCAGCGGCTTTCCTTTAAGCGAAAAAACCGCCTGGGTTTCCACATCGCGCGATTTTGTAATAGATCCTGATGCCGAATCACCTTCAGTTATGAAGATCATGGTCTCCCCTTTTCTTACGGCTTTCTGATCATTATAATGTTCGCGGCAGTCGCGCAGTTTTTTGTTGTGAAGCGAAACCTTCTTCGCCCTTTCCCGCGCCAGTTTCTGAATTCCTGAGAGCTCTTTTCTCTCCCTCTCGGAAATAATGATTTTACGGTGAATCGCTTCTGCAATTTCCTGATTTTGGTGCAGGAAATTATCGAGTTTATTTTTTAAGAAATTGGTAATAAAAGTTCTTACGGTTTCCTTTCCTGGCTCCATTTCGTTGGAACCGAGTTTGGTTTTGGTCTGTGATTCGAAAACCGGCTCAATGACTTTAATGGCAACTGCCGCGATAATAGATTTGCGGATATCAGCAGCTTCAAAATTTTTATTGAAATATTCGCGGATGGTCTTTACATATGCTTCACGAAAGGCATTCAAGTGCGTACCACCCTGCGTGGTATTTTGTCCGTTTACGAAAGAGAAATACGTCTCCGACTGTGACTTATCCGAATGGGTAATCGCAACTTCAATATCATCGTCCTTCAAATGTACGATCGGATAAAGAATGTCGCCTTCGATCTCCTCCTGCAAAAGGTCTTTCAGACCGTTTTCGGAAAAATAAGTTTCGCCGTTGAAGATTATTTTCAATCCAGGATTCAGGTAACAGTAATTCTTGAGCATCTTTTCGATATACTCTTTCCTGAATTTAAAATGGGTGAAGATTGTGGCGTCGGGAATAAAAGTAATTTCGGTTCCGTTTCTTTCCGAGGTCTCAATTTCGGCATTATCGGTCGTGATAATTCCTTTTGAAAACTCCGCTACTTTCACTTTTCCTTCCCTTACCGATTTTACGCGGAAATATTCTGAAAGTGCGTTCACCGCTTTGGTTCCGACACCGTTAAGACCTACTGATTTTTTAAAAGCTTTGGAGTCATATTTACCTCCGGTATTCATTTTAGAAACTGCGTCAACTACTTTCCCCAAAGGGATTCCACGCCCATAATCGCGGATCGTGGCTTTGCCTTCGTCGATTTTAATTTCAATTCTTTTTCCGGCTTTCATCACGAATTCATCGATGGAATTATCGATGATTTCCTTGAGTAAAATATAAATCCCGTCGTCTGCAGAAGACCCGTCGCCCAGCTTTCCGATGTACATACCGGGACGGATCCTGATATGCTCCTGCCAATCGAGGGTTCTGATGTTATCTTCGGAATAGTTTACAGTGTTGATTTCGCTCATGGTTTTTCGCAGAATGCTTTTAAAAAATTCAGTAACTCACAAAAATAGCGAAACTAAGTTTATATTTAAAATTTTGTGGAAAA
>NZ_DAMBHK010000057.1:0-12611 GCF_032060305.1 Kaistella sp.
GCAAGAGATTTTGCCAACACAGAACTTTTGCCCGGCGTAATAGAAAGAGATAATGAACAGAAGTTTCCTCACGAACAGGTGAAGAAAATGGGAGAACTGGGCTTTTTGGGGATGATGGTGGATCCCAAATACGGCGGTGCCGGGATGGACAGTGTGTCTTACGTTTTAGCCATGGAAGAAATTGCTAAAGTTGATGCTTCTGCAGCCGTAGTAATGTCGGTAAACAATTCGCTGGTATGCGCCGGACTGGAGAAATACTGTAACGAGGAGCAGAAAATGAAATACCTAAAACCGCTGGCAAGTGGTGAAGTGATAGGTGCTTTCGCTCTTTCTGAGCCCGAAGCAGGTTCTGATGCTACATCACAAAAAACCACAGCGGTAGATATGGGAGACCATTATTTGCTGAATGGGACTAAAAACTGGATTACCAACGGTGGAAACGCAACATACTATATTGTAATCGCACAGACAGATCCTGAGAAAAAGCATAAAGGCATCAACGCGTTTATCGTAGAAAGAGGTTGGGCAGGTTTCGAAATCGGACCTAAAGAAGATAAACTGGGAATTCGCGGAAGTGATACGCATTCTTTGCTCTTTACCGACGTTAAAGTTCCGAAAGAAAACAGAATCGGAGAAGACGGATTCGGATTCAATTTCGCAATGGCGGTTTTGAATGGCGGTAGAATCGGGATTGCATCCCAGGCTTTAGGAATTGCTTCCGGAGCTTATGAACTGGCCCTTAAATATGCAAAAACCAGAAAAGCTTTCAGAACCGAAATCATCAATCACCAGGCGATCGCATTCAAATTAGCTGATATGGCAACGCAGATTACGGCTGCAAGAATGCTGTGCTACAAAGCTGCTGTTGAAAAAGATGAAGGTAAAGACATTTCCGAAATCGGTGCAATGGCAAAACTTTATGCATCACAAGTTGCAATGGATACTACAGTTGAAGCAGTACAAATCCACGGTGGTTACGGTTATGTGAAAGAATATCATGTAGAAAGAATGATGCGTGATGCGAAGATTACCCAGATTTATGAAGGAACTTCAGAAATCCAGAAAATTGTAATTTCCCGCAGTATTGCTAAATAATTTTTAATCACTAAAATCCAGTCATGAAATATCTGTGGATTACTCTTGTTGCGGTGGTTTTACTGCTGAGTGGCGTCGTTTATTACCGGTATTATTTTGTTTTCGGGGAAGGTGTAAAATCCGGAATTCTGAATTACGCGGTAAAAAAGGGGAATATCTTTAAAACCTACGAAGGCAAATTGATACAGCAGGGTTTTGGCGCAAATGCCAAGACAGGAAGTCTGACCAGTTATGAATTCGAGTTTTCGATTGAAGATGAAGAGATTTTCAGACAAATGGAAATGAATAACGGAAAAACTTTTGATCTGCATTATAAAGAATACCACGGCGTACTCCCATGGCGCGGAAACACAACTTATGTTGTGGACCGTATTGTGAATATGAAATAAAGAAAGCCTTCCAAATACGGAAGGCTTTTTTAATTGCTATCTTTAGATTATGGGTGATTGTTCTCGCAGATTCAGCAATTTTGGCAGATCAAATCTTAAATGAGATGAGCGTTATTAACTCAATCAGCGAGCATATTTCAACTTTAATTCTTCGGAAGATATTTAGAATAATCTGTATCCGGAGTTTCTGCAGGTTTATCTTCCTGAACAGGCTCGGTGGAAGTCTGGTTCTGGGTGGGATATGCCGCTGCGTTCTGCTGATTCAGGATTTGCTGTCTTTCGAACTCTTCCTTCGCTTTTTTCTTTTTATTGCGGCTGATGAAATACCAAGCCAATCCGCCAATTAAAAACAGTGGCCAAAAAGGAAGCAAAAAGAGCATCGCATCGCCCAAAACTTTAAAACCTTTCATAAAAGCCCCGCTGAAACTGTCTGTATTTTCCTCTTCATCGCCTTTTGTTAAAGCATTATCTGCAATGTTTTCGTTCTGGAGTAGCGTGATTTCAATGTCGCACATTTGCGAAGCGATATAATCTTTGCCCTCAGACTCCGTGCTTTTCGATTTCACATCGCCGAGCTGTCCGGAAAGATTTGAAAGCAGCTGATCGAAGTTCTGAAGCGGAACTTTAGCGGTAATATATTCTTTCTGGATGCCTTCGTTCTGACTGAAATTTTCAGTCACCAAATCGGCGTTATTTTCCCTGATTTTCTGTTTCAAAAGTGCTTTTGCAGTATTCAGATCATCGACCTGAATTTCAAGTCGGGCGGTTTTTACTATCGGATCTTTTTCTACCACAGCTGGCACAATCACAGGATTATTCTGCTCTTGGGGAGTTGCAAGTTTTTCATTTGCTGAATTTTCTGCGGTTGGATTCTGCTTTTTGGTTTGCTTCAGAATTTTATCAGCGGTTCTTGTGAGGACTTTTATCGTGCTTTCACCATTTTTTAAAGATTCATTGGCAGAGTCTAAAGTTTTTACAACTTCAGTTCCGACAACCACATTTTTCGTGATTTTTTCAATCTGTTTGTTAATCGAGTCGATTCGCCAGCCGCCTGATTTTATGGTGCTGTCGATCGATTTTTTTTGTTTTTCAATTTCCGGAATGATTACTTTTTTGGTAATCCCATCGGAATCTGTAATGGTTTTTGAGATGGAGTCCAAAGTCTTAATTCCATCGTTGGCTTTGGTAAAAAGACTGTCGGCCCGTTTGATATTATCCGTTGTTTGCTGAATCGTACTTTTGTCGCAGGAGATTAAGGCAGCAGTGGCAAGTATGATAAAAAATAAGTTCTTCATGAATTGATTTTATTGGTAAACGCCGGAAAAGAATCAAAATGTATTCCTTAAAACACCAGATTTTGATGAGTATTCCGGTAAATATCTGTAAATAAATGAATTGCAAATCAATTTACAAAATATTTACAAAAAAATCTCCGGACGAACCGGAGATTAAATTTATTGTTTATTTCGGAATTCACTGATGAAGTGCAGTTTCACATTCGGAAATTTTTCTTGCGTCATGTGAATGGTAAATGATGAATCTGCTAAAAATACCAATTGTCCGTACTTGTCTCTCGCCATAAATCGCTGCTTCAATCTCGCAAATTCTTTGAACTCTTCGGATTTTTCGTCAGCTTCAATCCAACAAGCTTTGTGGATCGAAAGTGGTTCGTACGTGCATTTTGCGCCATATTCGTGCTCCAGACGGTATTGGATGACTTCGTACTGAAGTGCGCCCACTGTTCCAATAATTTTTCGGTTGTTCATTTCCAGGGTGAAAAGTTGCGCCACACCTTCGTCCATTAATTGATCAATTCCTTTTGCGAGTTGTTTTGCCTTTAATGGATCATCATTGTTAATATATCGGAAATGTTCCGGTGAAAAGCTTGGGATTCCTTTGAAGTTTATTTTTTCTCCAGCAGTTAAAGTATCTCCAATCCGGAAGTTTCCGGTATCGTGAAGTCCTACAATGTCGCCCGGAAAACTTTCGTCAACCACCTCTTTTTTATCAGCAAAAAAGGCATTTGGAGAAGAGAATTTCATTTTTTTGTTTTCTCTTACCAACAGATAATTTTCATTTCTTTTAAAAGTCCCGGAAACTATTTTTACAAAAGCAAGTCTGTCGCGGTGTTTCGGGTCCATATTCGCGTGGATTTTAAAGACAAATCCAGTGAAATCTTTTTCTTCAGGTTTTACCAAACGGGTTTCGCTTTCTTTAGGTTGCGGTTTCGGCGCGATATCGATGAATGCGTCCAATAGTTCACCAACCCCGAAATTATTCAATGCAGAACCAAAGAAAACCGGCTGCAAATCGCCCTTAAGATAATCTTCGCGGCTAAATTCCGGATAAACCGATTGCACCAGTTCTAGTTCTTCTCTCAAAGTTGTTGCAGCTTTTGCACCGATGACTTCATCGATTTTGGTGTCGTTAATATCATCAAATTTAATTGCTTCGCCAACTTTCTGTTTTTTCTCCTCTAAAAATAACTGGATATTATTTTCCCAAATATTATAAATTCCCTGAAAATCCGTCCCCATACCGATCGGCAAAGAAAGCGGACAAACGGTTAAGCCAAGTTTCTGTTCCACTTCATCCAAAAGATCGAAAGCGTCTTTACCTTCCCGGTCTAACTTATTAATGAAAACAAACATCGGGATATTTCTCATACGGCATACCTGAACAAGTTTTTCGGTCTGTTCCTCAACACCTTTTGCCACGTCGATCACAACAATAACAGAATCTACCGCGGTTAAGGTACGGTAAGTATCTTCCGCGAAATCTTTGTGACCGGGCGTATCGAGAATGTTGATTTTATGATTTCGGTATTCAAAAGCCAAAACCGAAGTCGCCACGGAAATTCCTCTCTGTCTCTCGATTTCCATAAAGTCGGAAGTGGCTCCTTTTTTAATTTTGTTCGATTTTACCGCACCAGCTTCCTGAATTGCACCACCGAAAAGCAGGAGCTTTTCTGTAAGCGTAGTTTTTCCGGCATCGGGATGCGAGATAATTCCGAAGGTTTTTCTTCTTTCTATTTCTTTAATGAGTTCAGACATAATGATATTTGAGTTTGCAAAAATCGTGTTTTTTTATGGAAAATGAAAACCGAGTTTTGTCGTACTGAAATTCGCTTTTTTATGTTTTTGATTTATCTTTGTTGAAACAAAATTTATGGCAGAAAATTCTCCGGAAAAAAAATATATTTTCGACTGGAAGGGCGCTTTTGCGCTTATTGGCGGAATGATTGTCGCTACCAGCCTCGTTTCACTGCTCAATGTGATCTCCATTTTCATTTTTAATGTCAATCTTCAGTACACGGATTTCTATCTAGTGATCGCAAATGCAGCGGGTTTTCTGGGTGCGATTTTCGCCTTTGATTATTTTATTGCAAGACCGCAGACCGGCAAAAATCTCAACTTTAATTTTTCTCCTACGAATGCCGGAACGTATCTTTTGATTTTTCCGATGATGCTGGGGATGATGTTTATTGCTGAATTTATTACCGGACAAATTCCCATTACCGGACCTTTTTTCGGGAAGTATTATGAATTTTTCTCGCGTCTGATGGAGCAAATGACAAATGATAAAGCTACGATGATTGTTCTGGCTGTTATTATGGCCCCAATTTTTGAGGAAATTGTATTCCGTGGAATTATTCAGAAAGGTTTAATCAACAAAGGGATGAATCCTGCAACCGCCATCATCATTTCATCAGTAGTTTTCGGGTTGGTTCACGGTAATCCGTGGCAGTTTGTGGGTGCGGTTTTGCTCGGATGCGTTTTAGGACTTGTTTATCATAAGACAAAATCACTGCTGCTACCTGTTTTGCTGCATGCCTTTAATAATCTGTGTTCGTCGATTTTAATTTTTTACGGCGATACCGAAAGTTTCGCTGAGGTATTCCATATTTCAGAATGGATTGTTCTTGGAATCGGAATTCTGCTTTTTACAGTGTTCTACTACCTTTTTACACGCAAATACCGCGTACATTACTCTGAAAAATAAATTACTATTACTCAATAATATGGCCAAAGAAATCCTCATCGCGACCCACAATCAGCACAAGAAAGAAGAAATTCAGCAGATTTTGGGCGATGATTTTAAAGTAACTTCCTTAACGGATTACGATATTCACGACGAAATTGTGGAAGATGGAACTACCTTTCATGAAAATGCACTCATCAAAGCAAAATACTGTTTCGAAAGAACCGGAAAACCAAGTCTGGGCGATGATTCTGGTTTGGTAGTGGAAAGTCTGGGCGGCAGACCCGGCATTTATTCCGCACGGTATGCTGGCAACCACGATTTTGGTAAAAATATGGCCAAAGTTTTAGAGGAAATGCAAAACGAAGAAAACCGCAAAGCCTATTTTGTAACCGTAATGTGTCTTGTGGACCAAACCGGTAAATATTATTTTGAAGGCAGGGTTTACGGGAATTTAATTCACGAAATTCGCGGGGAAAAAGGCTTCGGTTATGATCCTATTTTTGTTCCGGAAAACCATGAAATTACTTTTGCAGAAATGAAAGCCGAGGATAAAAACAAGATCAGTCACCGCAAACAGGCGATCGAAAAGTTCCTGAATTTCCTCAATACCTAAAAACCAAAGCAGAAAAAAACCTGCTGATTTAAAATTTTAAGACTGAAATTACCGCCGAAATTTTCAGTTAAAAATTGTATTTTTGCAGTTCAATAAATATTAAAGATGTTAGAAAAGATTGATGAATTATTGGTTGAGGTAGACAATTTCAGCTCAGGAAATAAAGATGAGATTGAGCAATTCCGAATCAAATTCAGCGGAAAAAAAGGAATTTTGAACGATATTTTCTCCAAATTCAAGGAAGTTCCGAATGAACAGAAAAAAGAATTCGGACAGAAGATCAATACCCTGAAACAGGCTGTAGAAACCAAACTAGACGAATTAAAAAACGCAACTTCTTCTAACCTTATCCTAGAAAAAGAAGATTTAACCCGCCCGGGATTTTCTTCTGAACTTGGAACCCGCCATCCGATCAATCTGGTAAAAAACAGAATTATTGAAATCTTTAAATCCATTGGTTTTGCCGTTGCTGACGGACCGGAAATTGAAGACGACTGGCATAATTTCACCGCCCTTAATCTCCCGGAATATCACCCGGCGAGGGATATGCAGGATACTTTTTTCATCGAAACCAATCCGGATATTCTTTTAAGAACACACACTTCTTCGGTACAGATAAGGTACATGGAAGAACACCAGCCGCCAATGCGGATTCTGTCTCCAGGAAGAGTTTTTCGTAACGAGGCAATTTCTTCGCGTTCGCACTGTATTTTCCACCAGATCGAAGGACTTTATATTGATGAAAACGTAAGTTTTGCAGATTTGAAACAGACGATTCAGTTTTTTACAACAGAACTTTTCGGAAAATCTAAAATCCGACTCAGACCATCTTATTTCCCGTTCACCGAACCAAGTGCAGAAGTGGATGTGTATTGGGGATTGAATTCTGAAACCGATTACAGAATCACCAAAGGAACCGGCTGGCTCGAAATTATGGGTTGCGGAATGGTGGATCCTGCAGTTTTAAAGAACGTTAACATCGATGCGGATAAATATTCGGGTTATGCGTTCGGGATGGGAATCGAAAGAATCGTGATGCTGCTTTATCAAATGAGCGACATCCGAATGTTCTTCGAAAACGATAAAAGAATGCTCGAACAGTTTAAATCGCTGTAAAAAATCAAGATAAAAAAAGACCATTTCAATATCGAAATGGTCTTTTTTGTTTTCAGCCTTTATGCTTCAGCCAGTTTTTTGCCTGATTATAGTCGATGTAGTACGTAAGTTTCAGCGAAATATTATCAACCATTGGTTCATTAAACAGTCTGGTGAAATTTTCTTTGATGCCGATTCGGGATTCTTCCAGATAACTTCCAACAGCATTTCTGTATAGCAAAGTAAGTTGACTTCCGGGGGCGAACCACCAGGAATATCTTAAATCTACATTCCATGAATTGAAAGTTCCGTCGCGGTTTTCTGTGAAAATGCTGGTGTCTTTTACACTTCCGTCGGCATTTAAAGTTGAAAATCCTTTGTACGTAACTTCTGAGAAATAGTGGCGGAACGAAAGATTCAGCGCCATTTTGTTGTTGAAAGTGTACTGGGACGAAATTCCGTTTTCTACGGTGAAGCGGTTTCGGGTTCCCATAAAAATGTCATTAGCATCTTTACCGACAAATCCGCGGTCGTGATTCTGGTAATTGAAGTTCGCATCATAATAAAGACGCAGTTTATCGGAAAATTTATAGCTCGGATTCAGCTGATAAATCAACTGGTAACGTCCTTTTTCGTCGAAAGCATAGTAGTCGATATAGGTATTGATGCGGAATTTCTTCCGGTTATCGGTGTTTATGAAAATCCATGGGTTAATCATCGCGGGAACATCCAGATGTCTTCCGGCAGTTCTGGGTTCGTAAATGTCGTTTTCACCCAGTGGCCAAATCATGAGTCCGCCACCGAAATTGAAGAAATTTTTCGTCTGCATTTCGATGCTGTTGTGAATTACAAACTGTGTAAATAAATCCTCATCCAGCCTTCGGTTGTGTGAAATATTTAGATTGTAATTCAAGACATTCAAACCACCTTTTGGCTGAAGATAGCGGTAGGAATAATTGGTATTGATGCTGTGGAAGTTTGTTCGGTCGTAATAACCCAAATCGCCAATATCGTAATCCCTGGTTCTCATAAAATAATTGGCGCCAAAACGGTGTACGCCGGAAACTTTACTAAATCCTGCAGAAGATTCGTTGCCGTACTTTGTTTCGCCGTTCATTACGAGACTTTCTTTTGTGCTTCCAAAGTAACGGTACGTATTTTTTTTATTTCTCACATCGAAAAGCAAAGCCGTAACATTGGCGTCGCGAAAATTACCATCCCGTGTAACATTGGTGTTCACAAGTGAAACCGAGGAATTTCCCCCAAAACGCTGATCCAGCACCAAAACATTATAATTTGCCCACGGCTCGATGACTTCTTTGCGGATTTCGCCGGTATTGATATTACGGATTTCCGCGTTCATCTTTTCTGTAACAGCATTGAAAAAGCCAATTCCCAGACCTTTATTCGTTCTTCCTGATACTTTTACAGCATTGAATAATTTTACCTTGTCAGGATTCTCCACAAATTCTTCATCATTATTTAAAGAGGGGCTAAGGGAAGGATGGCCGCCAATTCTTCGGGAGTAAAAGAGGTTTCCTTTGCTGAAAAGTTCAGTTCCTTCTGTGAAAAACGGACGCTGCTCCTGAAACTGAACTTCGAAAGGTGAAAGATTTAAAACAGATTTGTCAAATGACGTCTGGCCAAAATCCGGAATTAAAGTTAAATCCAGCGTAAAGGCATCATTAATTCCGTATTTTAAATCCATCCCGCCGTTGACGTTTGCGTCGGTCGTGCCATCAAAACTGTTCAGGTAAGTTGAAAAGTAGGGGAGAAATGAAAGTCTTGTGGGCGGATTAATGTTTTCAATTCCGTTTAGCACTCCGTCATAGAGCATGTAACTGCCTTTCTTGTTATCAACAAAATTCCAGTCGTAGGTGGTGCTGGTTCTGTTAACCAACCTCAGAATATTGATTCCCCATTCCTGTATCTGTTTCTTCGGGAACCTCAGTTCAGAATATGGAATTTTCATCTCAACAACCCAGCCGGTTTCTGTTATTTTTACCGCAGAAAACCAAACGGCATTCCAGCTGAAATCTTCACCGAAATCGTTGGTGAGTTTCGCATCCGCCTGAACTCCCGCTGGGGTAACAAGAAATTCCAGACTTTGCTGGTGGTCATTATAACCGTTTAAAGTGACACCAAAAATATCATCATTTTCTATATTGTCGCGTTCAGTAAGTTCTTTAGCGATTTTTGAAGGTTCGTTGTCGAAAAGTACAGCCCCGAAATAAATTCCGGTGTCATCATAAAGAATTTTTACTTCTGACTTTAAGGATTCAACGGCGGGTTTTCCGTTGTTTGGGCGGCGTTCGATAAAATTCGCTGCTGAAGGTGCGTTTTGCCACACTTCTTCATCCAGAATTCCGTCGATTTTGGGTGACTGGTTGATTTTTACGGCCGTTGCTTTTTTTCTCGAAATACTGTCGGTAGCGGTATTTTGTGAGAGAATCAGTCCGGAAGTAAGTATCAGAAAGGCGCTGAAAAATGGAGTTTTCATGGAGTTGTAGTTGTTTTGCAATAAGACAACGAAAACAGAAATTTTGTTACATCAAAAAGCAAAAAAAAACCGGATTTCTCCGGTTTTATTATGTAGTTATGAAGTCTATTTTGTAAAGTTGAGCGGGTATTTTACATTTCTGAAAGAATCAATACTTGCCTTTAGCGAACCTACGACCAGCTCCGCCTTAATGGCTATTGGAACATAGTTTCGGTCGTTACTTACCCACAGGGTTACGCCCTCTTTGTCTTTGAAAACCCGGCCGCTCATTACTTGAGGAACAATTTTCAGGGTGTTGATGGTCCCGAATTTAGTTTTTATGTTTTCTGTGCCCACCACTTTAATCTGGAAAGGGAACATTTCATCATCAATCCAGACATTCAGTTTTTTTACGCTCCCAACTCGCAGATCGGTGGAATCCAGACTTCTTAAATAATAAAAAGCAGACAGCATGTCCTGAACTCCTTTCACAGATTTTAGACTCCGTGAGGTATTCTTTTCCTTGTCCGTAAGTAAAACGGTGTAATTATTATGATTGAACAGTGCTTCGAGGTGTTGGGTATAACCGCCTTCCTGCACATTTCTTACATAAAAACTTGGGAGTCCTGTGTTGTAATTGATATAGCTTTCGTAGCGGTCTTCTACCTTAAAGAATGCGCGCACGGCACCAGTAGTGCGTCCGTAACCTCTTACATGGAAATGGGGCTGGCCTTTATATGTAGTTTTTAAAGTGCTTAATGTAGCGGTACCGGCATTGAGTAAGCCATAATGTATGCGATAATTTAAGACTTCGCCGGACTGTATGTTATCGAGTTTTTGGGAGAAACCCAATACAAAAAATAAGAGTGAGAATACACTTAAAATCTTTTTCATGCGGATAGTTTTGCAAAAAATTTGCCACAAATATAAAACATTGATTTCAATAGCTTTTAAACTGACATTTCTCACTCTTATGCAACCCGCTGGTCTTTTATTTTTCTTAAATTTGCCAAGTTAATTTTTTTAAACAATCATCAATGATTACAAGCGATATATTGATCATAGGAGCGGGACCTACAGGGCTTTTTGCTGTTTTTGAAGCAGGTTTACTTAAAATGAAATGTCATTTAATCGACGCGTTGCCACAACCCGGCGGTCAGTTAACCGAGCTTTATCCTAAAAAACCTATTTTCGATATTCCGGGATTTCCATCAATTAATGCCGGGGATCTTGTAGATAATCTGATGGAGCAGATCAAGCAGTTTCAGCCCGGATTCACTTTAGGAGAAACTGCGCAGACTTTAACAAAACTGGAAGACGGAACTTTTGAAGTTGTAACCAACAAAGGAACGGTACACCGTGCGAAAGCCGTAGCGATTGCGGGCGGATTGGGAACTTTCGAACCTAGAAAACCTACCATCAACAATATTGGTGATTACGAAGAGAAAGGGGTTGAATATTTTGTAAAGGAACCTGAACATTTCCGAAATAAAAAAGTGGTGATTGCTGGAGGCGGCGATTCTGCGCTGGACTGGAGTATCTTCCTCGCCAATATTGCAAGCGAAGTTACCTTAATTCATAGAAGAAATGAGTTCCGCGGTGCGCTGGATTCTGTTGAAAAAGTTCAGGCACTGAAAGATCAGGGTAAAATCCGATTGGTAACTCCAGCCGAAGTGACCGGAATTAAAGGTGAAGGCCAGGTTTCTGCGATTACTGTTGAAAAAGAAGGAGAAACTTTTGATATCGAAACGGATTATTTTATTCCACTTTTCGGTCTTACGCCAAAACTTGGAGATTTGGCCAACTGGGGATTAGAAATCGAAAAAAATGCAATCGTGGTGAACAACGCACTCGATTATCAGACCAATATTCCAGGCGTTTACGCGATTGGTGACATCAACACCTATCCCGGAAAACTGAAGCTTATTTTATGTGGTTTCCATGAGGCGACTTTGATGTGCCAGAGTGTTTACAATATGCTGAATCCAGGTAAAAAATACGTATTGAAATATACAACAGTAAGTGGAGTAGACGGTTTTGACGGAAGCCGTAAAGAAGCTGAAAAAGCTGTTGTTAAAAAAATCGATTAAGAAACCATGCAGGATATCAATTTGAAAATTACCGACCGAAACGGCGAAACTCATGAGGTGGTGGCGCCTACGGATATGTCGATGAACCTCATGGAAGTGATCCGGTCTTATGAACTCGCGGAAGAAGGAACCATTGGTGTGTGCGGCGGAATGGCGATGTGCGCATCCTGTCAGGTTTATGTTTTGGAAGGTGCAGAAAAACTGGTGGAGATGGGTGATGAAGAAGATGCAATGCTTTCTGAGGCTTTTCATGTTCAGGATAATTCCAGACTGGGCTGCCAGATTCATATTACAGAAGAAATTGATGGTCTTGAGGTGGCAATTGCGCCTTATCCTTAATGTTTTTCAATAACAGATATAAAAAAAATCCCGGAAACAGTTTCCGGGATTTTTTTGGCTCGTGAATTATGGATTATTTTATTGTTGCTCTCGCCGATTTCACAGATTTTTTCTCTTTAAAAATCTGCAATGTGAACAATAAGCGAAAATCCTTAATTAAGAATTTCCTAAACTTTTAGTTTTCCGCGGAATCCCCTCGCTGCATAATAGGATTCTGCGCCGTTGTGGTAAATGAAAACTGTTCCGTAACGGAAATCACCGAAAATCGCTCCGCCAAGTTTACGAATATTATCGGGTGTTTTCAGCCAGCTGGATGTTTTGGTATCGAAGCTGCCTAAAGTCTGTAAATAACGGTAATCTTCTTCACTCAGGATTTCGATTCCCATCTCAGCAGCTTTGTCGAGTGCGTTGTTTTTAGGTTTGTTTTCCTTCCTTTTTTCGAGCGCGTCACGGTCGTAGCAGAAACTTCTTCGTTCTTTCGGACTTTCCGCAGCACAGTCGAAAAATATATATTCGCCAGACTTCTC
>NZ_DAMBHK010000057.1:12711-16036 GCF_032060305.1 Kaistella sp.
TTTATTTTTTCGGAATTTCTGCAAGGATTTCTTTTAAAAACTTCCAGAATTTTTGTGTTGAAGGAATATTTGCTCTTTCATCCGGCGAGTGTGCCCCGCGGATGGTTGGGCCAAAACTTACCATTTCCATTTCAGGGTAATTGGCACCGATAATCCCACATTCCAATCCTGCGTGGCAGGCAACCACCTGAGGTTTTGAGCCGAAATCTTTTTCGTAGATTTTTTCCATGAGCTTCACGATTTCGGAACCCGGTTTTGGTTTCCAGCCTGGATAAGAACCGCTGAATTCAACATTCATTCCGGCCAGTTCAAATACAGATTTCAACTGTTCTGCTACAGCGTATTTCGTAGATTCTACTGAAGAACGGGAAAGATTAAGGATTTTAAGCTCGCCTTGTTTTAGCTCTACACGAGCGATATTGTTAGAAGATTCAACCAAATCTTTAACATCCGGACTCATTCGGTATACCCCATTATGTGCGGATTTTAAAGCTAAAATAATTTTCCTGGAATCTTCTTCGGAAAGAGCTTTTTCAGCAGATGAAAACGTTTCGATATTGAGGTGTAAATCTTTTTCTACGCTCGCAAATTCGTCCAGAATTTCTTTTTTCAAAGTGGTAACCTGATCGATAAACTCTACGGAATGACGAACGGATAAAACCGCGCTAGCTTCCCGTGGAATTGCATTTCTCAATCCGCCACCGTCAATGGAAATCAGCTGGATATTTTGGTTATAAAGTCCCGTATACAGAAGTCTGCCCAAAATTACATTTGAATTGCCAAGACCTTTAATAATATCCATTCCTGAATGGCCGCCCTGTAAACCTTTTACCTCAATTTTTACAATTTGTCCTTTTGCTTCCTCCACACCGTAAGTTTGGGTTGCGGTTACATCAATCCCTCCCGCACAGCCGATATCGATTTCGTCATCTTCTTCGGTGTCGAGGTTCAAGAGTATTTCGCCATGAAGCTGTCCCGGTTTCAGTCCCATTGCGCCGGTCATTCCGGTTTCTTCATCAATGGTAAAAAGTGCTTCCAGAGCGGGATGCGGAATATCATTGCTTTCCAGGATGCTCATAATTGCGGCAACGCCCAAACCGTTGTCAGCGCCTAAAGTAGTTCCTTTGGCTTTTACCCAGTCACCGTCAACTTCCATGTCGATGCCCATGGTCTCGAAATCGAAATTTACATCGTTATTTTTCTGATGAACCATATCGAGGTGAGACTGCAGAACGACAGATTTGCGGTCTTCCATGCCTGGTGTTGCCGGTTTTTTGATGATGACGTTGCCAACTTCGTCTACAGTAGTTTCCAGAACGAGATTTTCGCCAAAATTTTTAATGAATGCTATTACTTTTTCTTCTTTTTTTGAAGGTCTTGGAACCGCATTTAACGCTGAAAAATTTTTCCAGATCAACTGAGGTTCCAGTTGTGAAAGTGCCATATCGTATAATTTTTCTCAAATTTACTAATAAAAAAACGCTCCCAAAATTTTTGGAAGCGTGAATCTCACGTTTTATAGATTTTTTAACAGCCACACTCGCCATAAATTGGGGAAATTGATTTTTCACCGGTTTTTAAATTTTCCACCGTCATTGATCCCTGGAACATCATGGTTTCATCCATTTCATTTATTTTTCTGCCGGTGATGGAGACTTTATAATCGGCATTTTCAAAATTTTTGCTGAAATTTTCAGGTTCAAAACCGTCTTCCTTTATGGTCATCTTAATCATTTTTCCACCCAGTTTGAAGTAAGCGTTTTTACCATAATCATCCACATATACATATTTTTCATTTTCAAACTGTTCCTTGTTTTCGCCAAAGTAACACGAGCAGCCCTCAACTTCAGCTGGCATCGGAAATGACTCGGGTTTTAATACTGAATCAACCTTTGTCGTATCACTTGCAGTTTCGGGAACTGTTACGTTGGCATCTAAAGTGGTGTTTTCACTTAAGTTTACGCTTTCTTTTTTACAGGACTGAAAGATTAAAGTGGAGAGTGCAAAAAATAGAATATGTTTTTTCATTTCATAAAATTATAAGTTAACCGCGGTCTCTTTCCAACAACACCATCATCAGAAAACTGAGAACTACAAGGGATTCGTCTTCATCGTCGATATCGATAATCCGGTCGAGCTGAAATTTCCTGCCAAAAAGTGAAGGCATTTTTTTAAGTTTAAAATATTCTTTCCCGGCATTGTCTTTTACAGTGTACGAAGGGTTCAGGAAGTATCCCGTAAGCATTCCCAACAAAGGAATTTCGCCGATAAGTCCGTCAAAAACTTTAATCCAGCCGTTGTCTTCGTTAATTTGGTATCTTGTTGCGCCGGTTTCATCGGCAATGTCGTACTGGGATTTCCACAAAGAGCGCATGCCTCTTCTGGCAAGATTTCCGAAATTTTGTCCGGACTGCACATCGGTGATGGCATAAGAAGCGTTAAAATCGATCCATTGGTTTGCTTTTATTCTGAAAAGTTCCTGAGATTTGGTTTCGTTATTGAAAACGATAACATCTTCTTTCAGTTTAAACATTTTTTGACGCACATAGGCGACGTAGTTTCCGTTTCTGTCGGTGATATTGAAATCGCTTGAAAGTGTGGTGATTTTAAAGGTGAAATTGAGAGGATAATTTAAGTTTTTCAGAACCATTAATTTAATTTTCCCAAAGATAATAAAAGGGGCGAAACTTGCATCTTGAGGGATTAAATTTTATTTTTGTGGAATGGACTATCCGAGTAAAGTTTTGGCGAAAGCTGTAGAAGAGATTTCCGGGCTGCCGGGAATTGGTAAAAAATCTGCTTTGAGGCTGGCTTTGCATCTTCTGAAACAGCCGGAAAGTCAGGCGATCGCACTTGGAGATTCACTGAAAAAGTTAGTCACCGACATCAAATACTGCAAAGAATGCCATAATTTTTCAGATTCTGAAATTTGTGAGATTTGCGCCAATCCAAAGCGTAATGAGGAAATTATATGCGTGGTGGAAGATGTACGTGATGTGATGGCGATTGAAAATACCGGCAAATACCGGGGCAAATATTTGGTTTTGGGCGGAAAAATTTCTCCCATGGAAGGAATCGGTCCGAATCATCTTAATATTTCTTCTATTGAAAAAAAGCTGGAGAACGGTGTCACCAAAGAGCTTATTTTCGCGCTCAGCGCAACCATGGAAGGCGATACCACCGCTTATTATATTTATAAGAAATTCAAAAATTCTGAAGTAAATTTCTCAACCATCGCCCGCGGAATTTCTGTGGGTGATGAACTGGAGTACGCCGATGAGATTTCGCTGGGACGCTCGATACAGAACAGGCTGCCGTATAATGA